>JASFGM010000115.1:0-7474 GCA_050123755.1 Desulfobacterales bacterium | reverse complement strand
AGATTTTCCATAAACGGTCGGCGGGTTTTCCTTGATGAGTTTGGCTTTTAGCAGTTCGGCTAAAATAGCAGGAATACCGCCGGCATAAAAAAGGTCCACTACGTGATGAGGACCTGCCGGAGCGATAGAAGTCAGGTGGGGAACTTTAGCAGTAAAGGGATCAAGATCCCTGAGGGTTAGATCCAATCCGGCATAATAGGCCAGCGCCGGAATGTGCAGGGCCGTGTTGGTGGATCCGCCGAGCGCCATATCTGCCGCAATGGCATTGTGAAATGCATCTTTCGTCATAATATCCAGCGGTTTGAGGTCCTTTTGGACCAGGCCCACCGCCTTATAGCCGGTTTCTTTGGCCAACCATATTCTCTCGGCAAAAACGGCGGGGGCTGTGCCGTTATACGGCAGAGACATGCCCAGCGCTTCAGACAGATTGTTCATCGTATTGGCCGTAAACATGCCCGAACAGGAGCCGGCACCGGGGCAGGCGGCACATTCATATGTAAGCAGCTCCTCTTCTGAAATTTTTCCACTTGTGAAGCGGCCGACCGCCTCAAAGACCTTATCCAGGCCGGTGTCTTTGCCATGGATTTTACCCGGCAGCATCGGGCCTCCGGAGAGAAAAATCGAAGGGATGTTCAACCGGGCGGCCGCAATCAGCAT
Source organism: Desulfobacterales bacterium (assembly GCA_050123755.1). GTDB lineage: Bacteria > Desulfobacterota > Desulfobacteria > Desulfobacterales > JAHEIW01 > JAHEIW01. The sequence goes on along the minus strand of JASFGM010000115.1, from coordinate 6,817 downwards.
GCCCGGAATGATCTTATCGCATGACGCCAGAAGAACCAGGCCATCAAAGGGATGAGCAACAGCCATGGTTTCAATGGTGTCAGCGATCAGTTCTCTGCTGGGAAGTGAATATTTCATGCCTTCATGGTTCATGGCGATCCCGTCGCAAATGCCGATCGTATTAAAAACCAGCGGTGTACCGCCAGCGGCATAAATGCCGGCTTTGACGGCATCCACGAGTTTGTCCAGATGCATGTGCCCTGGTATAATTTCATTAAACGAATTGGCAATGCCGATAATCGGCCGCTCTAATTCCCAGTCTGTGAATCCATCCGCTCTTAAAAGCGATCGGTGGGGTGCCCTTTCAGGGCCCTGGGTCATTAAATCACTTCGTTTGGTCATTTTGATTCTTCCTTTTGTTAGGGTTCGGATAGTTCAATCGTAATCCCGTTTAAGGCGCTGGGTTTGGTGAAGGCAATCTTTTTGCCGCGCAAACCGATTTTGGGTTTCTGATCGAGCATTTCGATACCGCGTTTCTTAAGGACTTCAATTTCGTCTTCGATATTGTCTGTTAGCAGGCAGAAATGATGAATACCATCTCCTTTTTCTTTGTTAAACCGGGCCATCATCCCATCCTCATTTAAGTCCTGGAGAAATTCCAACCCGATTCCGCCGAATTCGACAACAGCGGATTTCATCTTTTTTTCCGGGAACTCTTTTATGGCCGGAGATTGAATGTCGATAACTTTAGATAATGCTTTTAGACTTGCTTCGATATCCTTTACGACAATTCCCAGATGGCCGACGGCCTTTATCATATGAATCCTCCTTTAAACTTTTTGTTCGCTGGCGCCTGAAAATCCTGCCCGGCGGCGGACTGAAAGGTGCTTCATTTTTTACCAACCGGCTTGAGCAACTTTTCGACATATACGGGTACGGGGATGAGCTTTTGGGAAAGCATAATCTCCTCGGTTTGCTTCCAGGCATCGGCGTCAATTTTCCCGAACTCAAAATCCGCTGTCGGCATCATCAGGATGCGTGTGGCCGGCAGCTGTTGGCGGACAATCTCTTCCGGGGTTTCTTTGTTGTATTTTAAAACCGTTTCAATTGCTTTTTCTTTATGGGATGGTTCCAGGATCTCATGCCAGCCTTGAAGCAGCGCTTTCGTGAAGTTCTTGACGGTTTCGGGGCGTTCCTCCAGCATTTTTCGGGTGGTGATGACAGAATTCGCCACAAATCGGATACCCATTCTGCTGGGATCCATCAGATCAAACGATTCTCCGGCTTTTTGAAGCTTAGCGCCGATAATCGGCGCCTGGGCATTGCGATAAAGGGGCCAGAGATCGACTTCACCTTTGTAGAAAGGGGTATAGTCGTAGCGTACACTGAAGAACTTCACCTCATCTTCTTTAATGTTATGTTTGGCCAGCAGTGCGCGCATGATGGTTTCATCATTGCCGCCGAAGGTGATGCCGATGGTCTTGCCTTTAAGATCTTGCGGTGTTTTGAGCGGCGTTTTATCCGGCCGATAAATCCAATGCAACGGATTGGTCTGGAAAAGCTGGGCGACAACCACGATCGGTGCACCCTTTGAAACTGCACGAATGACCTGGTCGGCCGAAGCCACCCCGAATTGGGCATGGCCTAATTCGAGCTCTTTAATGGCGTCTTTTTCAGGGCCTCCCGGTTTAATGATTACCTTAAGACCATTTTTGGCAAATAATCCGGCGTCATCGGTGTAAAGATCGCCCACCACACTGACATTAAAAAGCCACTTGAGGCGATAACTGACTTCCTCCAGGGGTTTGTCGGCCTCCTGAGCACAACCGACTGTTATTGTGATGAGAACCGCGCCGATTGCCAGCAATCCGAGTTTTTTTAGAAGTTGTTGCTTCATTGATTACCTCCCTTGGGTACTGTCAACTAAAACAAAATATGACTTTAGCGCACTTGTCCGGGTGCATTGTGTTCGAGCTGTTTTTAAGCGGATTCGTTAAATGCTGCCGAACCGTTTTTTAATAAACGATCCAAGCCACTCCAGAAAAACCAGATATAATGAGGTGCATACGCCGATTAAAAAAAGAGCCACCAGAATTTTTGATAGATCACTCTGATACAGGGCGATGCGGATACTGTATCCGATTCCGGCGTTGGCTGCAATAAACTCGGCAACAATCGTACCGACCATAGCCAGGGTTGCGCTTCCCACGATGACCGTAACCAGTTTGTGAATATTTTCAAAGGCACGGATTTTTACTTGCAAGCGCCAGTTCATTCTTAGGGTGGAATCGAAAAAATGCTCAATTTCCGCTACGGGCTCAGATAATATGCCAATGAAGGACAGCAGCAGCGGAAAATAACAGATCATTGCCGCAATTAAAAGACGCGAGGAAAGTCCGTCGCCCAATAAAATAAAAATAATCGGCGCCACGGCCACGATGGGATAGGCCTGAATGTTATAGGCAGCCACCCGGATAAACGAACCGATCCAGAGGGTCAAGCGACCGATAATCCCCACCACCGTAGCCATACAAATGGACAATATGTGGCCCAGAATCGCGACTGCCAGTGTATTGAGCACTGCCATAAAGTATAACCCGAAATACCGGCGGTAGGTATCCCAGATTTCAGTAACACCGGGGATGGTGTAATCGGATAGATTCAAGCTGTATTTTACCAGCATCAGAGCGGCCAGGCCGATAAAATAGATTATTAAAAACTGATAAATGCGCCTATGAAGCATTTACGATCTCCAGCATACTTTGCTCGAGCTCCATTTTTTTCAGAGCGCGACCGTCTCTAAAATCTAGGCCTCGAAGCGAGACTGCCTGGGGCTTTTTATGGCGGCTTCGCAGAACCAGGATCTGGTTGCAAAATTTGGAAACCTCAACCACATTATGGGATATATATATAAAACAGCGCTCGGGAAACAGTGCTTTGATTTTTAAAATTATTTTTTCTTTGGTTATTTCGTCCACGTTGGCCAGACTTTCATCCATAATCATCAAATCAAAGTCCTGCAGAAGGTAGCGGGCTAAATTCGTCCGGTTTTGCTGGCCTAAGGAAAGCTGGGCAAATCGGGAATTCAAACAGGACTTAAGCCCAAATGATTCCACCAATTCTTCGATTTTTTCCTTATTGGCTGGCGGCGTGATTTCTTCCAGATGCTCCTGGATCGTGTACCATCCCGGAAGTCTTTCCAGGTTAAAGGTATACAGGACTTGATCCGTGCCACGGGTGGAGATTTCGCCGGCAAACCCGCCGATTTCTCCGGTAATTATTTTTGCCAGCGTGGTTTTGCCCACCCCTGATGGTCCGAATAAGGCATGGAAACCCGGTTCGGTCAGCCGGCAGCTCAAGTTGTGGAAGACATCGCCGACGGATCCCGGGTATTTATAATTTAATTCCTTTAGTTCGAGCAGCATTTGCCTTCATTAAATTAAGCCGGTTGAATCCTTAGTCATAGCGCGCACCAAACCCGTAAATATAGCAGAATGGCGATACACTTTAAAGAGGCTATAACGAAAACAACTCGGGGAGTCAACCGGAGACGTATTGTCAAACGATTCTATTCCATCTTTGTTGCCATAAATAAAAATACAGACCAATTCCACCGGCAATCATCATTGCACAAAGAATCTGACCCATGGAAAAGGATGAGAAAACAAACCCCAGATGGGAGTCGGGCTCGCGATAGAATTCGATTATAAACCTGACCGTACCGTACCCGATCACATACAGCGCCAGCATGGCGCCTTTGGGCACCTTGAATTTGCGGATGCCCCACAGAATGATAAAAAGAAAAATCCCTTCAAAGAAGGCTTCATAAAGCTGGGATGGATGCCGCAGCGCTTTTTCAGGTGCCTGGGGAAAATACATGCCGATCGGTGAGGTGGTTGCCCGCCCGAATAATTCCCCGTTAATAAAATTTCCGAGCCGGCCGAATGTGTACCCCAGCGGCACCACCGGCACATATAAATCCATAACATCCCAGTAGTTAAGTTTGGCTTTGCGAATATACCATAAGACAGCCAGCAATATTCCAATAAGGCCGCCATGGTATGACATGCCTGAGATGCCGGTAAAGGTAAAGCCGTTTGAAAACGAAAAGGGGAGAAAGATTTCGAGCGGATGGCGCAGATAATAGGATAAATTGTAAAACAATACATAGCCGAGCCGGGCGCCGATGATGAGCCCCAAGACGGCGTAGGTGGTTAAGTCATTGACCTGATTCTTTGAGAATTCGAAGCGCGACTCATGATTGACGCGGTAAAGAACCAGAAAATAGGTGAAGGCAAAGGCCACGATATACATCAGCCCATAGTATTGAAGCCTGAACCAGCCAATTTCAACGATGACCGGGCTTATATGTTGCGGCAAGTGCTGCCACCAGTCCCAGAACGCACTCATCAAAGATTGATTTCCACTCCTTTCAGCAATCTCAGCCAATAATAGGGCATTATTTTTTTTATGTCAAAGTGAGCTGGCCCCCTTCGTGTTGCGCACCCCAAGTCATTTTAAAAACTCGAATCGATTTTAACCATTTTCTTATTCAAAAATAAGGGTTTCAGGTTTCCGGTGTCAGGTGTCAGAAAACAGATGACATAAAGCAGAAAAAGTCTGCTCTGTGTCTTTGGCTCAGCTGAGCTCGTCGCAGGCAGTCATCTGTCCCATGTATCTTCCCGACACCTGAACACGTGACACCTGCAACCATAGGCTTTAGATGGGTGCCAGCTAATTTTTAGTTGATATATTTCCCCGGTATGAAATACTAGAAGTGTTTTCAAAACCCCATCTAAGGCCCAATGGCTGCGTTGTCCCGCAAGCGGGATTCGCATCTGATTTGTTAGATTAAGGTGTGGCACAGACCTCCGATAAATGCGCACATACCCTATGTATGCTGGGAACAACGCCTTTCTCGATCGGCCTGCGCCTTGCCCTTGAACCTGATCTGAGGTTTTGAAACCACTGTTAGATAGTAAGCTCATGCTGGAGGGAAAGATGTTTAATTCGCAGGATCGGAAAATACATTTTGGTCTACTCATCATGCGATTGGGCCTTACGGCCGTGCTTTTTTTGCATGCGTTACCTAAATTGTTTGCCGGGGCACACTCCTGGAAAAGCGTTGGAACAAGCTTAGGCTTCATTAATATTGGTTTGCCGCCAATCATCTTTGGTTTCGCAATTTTGCTTCTGGAAGCCTTGGGTGCCGTTAGCTTTGTATTTGGCTATTTTTTCAGGGCGGCGTGCATACTTTTATTTATTATTTTCGGGTTATATTGCTTTAATTATTTTCAAATCGGCTACAACACCCTTATGCTCTGGTCCCTGGGCCTCGCCGCCGTTTTCTTTGGCCTGATCTATGTCGGTCCCGGGCGTTACGCTATAGCGGTTAAACTGGAAAAGAAATAGATGGCAGTCTTTGACCATACGTCCTCTATTTTTGATGCCGCAGTTGCGCGAACCGGCCAAGACGCCGTGCGCATAAGCTGGAAAACTCACCTTGAAGACCTTCAGGTCTCAATTTATCACGGAAATTCACCGGAAACCATAGAACGCAACGAACCCTTTTTGCAAATTGAAGGGCAGACTGTCGTTGACATTTCAGGACTGAATCCGGATATCCCGCACTACTTTGAAATCATATCAGAAAATAGTGCCGGAATTATTACCGCTGAGCGGCGCCTCCCTTTGGAAGGAACGGTTAATTTCAGGGATCTTGGCGGTTATGAGACAAGCGAAGGACGACGCGTAAGGTGGGGCAAAGTCTTCCGCTCGGACCATTTGTCCAGGCTGACGGATCGCGACATTGCTTTTTTGCAACGGATGAAGATTCAATGTGTTTGCGATTTTCGAACATCAGCTGAAGCGCAAAAAAGACCGGATCGGTTACCGGGAGATGGGCCCGGTGCGTATCTTCATTTGCCGATCGACAATTTAAAATTCAACCCCATAACTTTATTCGAAAAGCTTAAAGGAGGGGATACGAGCTGGTTGACCCCGGAATTTTTAATTGACGGTTATATTTTAAATATCGACAAATTTGCCGCCATCTGGGGTGAGGTGTTCAGGCGTCTGGCAGATCCGGGCCAGCTGGCGCTGGTTTTTCATTGCACCGGCGGCAAGGACAGGGCCGGCACCTGTGCGGCTCTCGTTCTCCTTGCTTTAGGGGTTCCGGAAGAGACGGTTATCCGTGATCATGGTCTTTCAAATATCTTCATTGCCGATGTGGTAGACAAGATTTACGCTCAATTCGAGTCATCCGGTATCGACCGCGAAAAAATTTCACCCTATTTTTCAGCACCGTCATACTGCATCGAGGCCTTACTCCATCACCTTCATGAAAAATACGGCTCCCCCGCTGATTATCTCAAATCAAAAGCGGGCGTCACGCAGGAGATGTTGGAAAAAGTAAGGGGGCTGTTGCTTGAATAAAACTTCTCAAGCCACTGTATTCTGGCAGCCGGCCTGTGGCTTATAGATTTCGCAGTTTTAGTCAATTAGTTAAATCGTCGAATAGTCAAATAGTCAGAGGGCTCAATCCATTTTAAACTATTTAACGAATCAACAATTTAACGATTCAACTTTCCATTATCTTAAATTGACATTACCGGAAATTTATTTTAATCTATCTAGTTATGTAATACAAATCATTATCACATCTCAGCGGCATTCCCATATGGCGGTCTAACACAATTACTAAAGGACCTCGGCTATGGAGCCTTCCGAAAAGCATTCAAGCGAACCTAACATTTCTGTAGTAACAGCCCGATTGTTTGAGATTATTTTAGATATGCCGTTTAAAGATCGTCGCATCCTTCTAAAAGAGCTTGAAGTG
>JASFGM010000114.1:0-7490 GCA_050123755.1 Desulfobacterales bacterium | reverse complement strand
ATCGCCACATTCTGCAAACCGCAGGGCTGAATCCAGGAAAACGGGGTTAAATCGGTGTGGACGTTTAATGCCAGACCGTGAAAGCTGATGCCTCTGCGAACGGCAATCCCGACACTGCCCATTTTACGGGGGCCGACCCAGATGCCGCGGTTGGCCGCATTGCGTTCAGCTGCAATGCCCCAGTTTTCAGCGGTGCGCAGCATCACCTCTTCGAGACCGGATACGAAATCGACGACTTTTATTCCGGCGCTTTGCAAATCAACAATCGGATACACCACCAATTGACCCGGGCCGTGAAAGGTAATATTTCCACCGCGTTCCACCTGGATGACCTGAACGCCGGCGTTTTCAAGGAATTCGTCGGATACCAGCATACATTCCCGACCCCCCCTGCGCCCGAGGGTAAAAACAGCGGGATGCTCCAGGAACAAAACGATATCGTTTGGCAAAATGCGCTCTTTGCGGGCCATAATCAAGTTACCCTGCAGTTCCCAGGCGTCACTGTATTCGATCCTGTCAAAATCCACGCTCAACCAGATCTTCGGGTTGCGTGTTGCGCGTTGCGTGTTGCGCGTTTGAACAGGCGTATTCAATGCATTTTGCAGATTTTGTGATTTTATTTTTGAACTTGAGACCGGCATGCTACCCTTTCTATTCCTCTTTTGCTAATCGTTGTACTCGCAACGCGTATCTCATAACACGCAACCCGCAACGCGCAACACGTTCCTATCCCCGCAAGCATGGTTTTCGCGCAGCGGCGGTCTCATCCAGTCTCCGGCGTTTGGTTTTCTGGGGAGCCGCATGCAGCAATTCAGGGTCTTCTTTTGCTTCTTTGGCAATGGCTTTCATCGATTCAATAAACAGGTCAATGTCTTCCTTGGATTCGGTCTCAGTGGGCTCGATCATAATGGCGCCGGGAACCACCAGCGGAAAATAGATCGTCGGCGGATGAAATCCGTAATCCATCAGGCGCTTGACCATGTCCAGGGTTGTGACCTTATACGGCTCCTGGAGTTTGTCTGAAAAAACGCATTCGTGCATACAGGGCCGGTCGTAGGGTAGGTGAAAGGTACCTTTTAAATTGTCTTTTATATAGGCGGCATTTAAAACCGCAAGCTGACTGGCCTTTTTCAGGCCTTCAGGCCCCATACTGAGAATGTAGCTGTAAGCGCGGATCATCACCCCGACATTGCCGTAAAAAGCATGCACTTTTCCCATGGAATCGGGGTAATCTTCGGACAATACATACTTTTCTTTTCGTTTAATCACCCGGGGAACCGGCAAAAAAGGCTCCAGGTGCTTGCCAACACAAACCGGACCTGAACCGGGGCCCCCGCCGCCATGCGGGCTTGAAAACGTTTTATGAAGATTCAGATGCAATACGTCGACACCCAGGTCTCCCATGTTCACAATACCCATAACGGCATTCATATTGGCGCCGTCGCAGTAAACCAGGCCGCCTTTGGCATGCACGATGTCGGATACCTCCTTGACGTTTTCTTCAAAAAGGCCCAGGGTATTGGGGTTGGTGACCATGATTCCGGCGGTGTCCTCATCCATGAGTTCGTTAACCGCCCGGGGTGAAAGGACGCCTCTTTCGTTTGATTTAACCGGAATTGAGCGGTACCCGCATAGCGAAGCGCTGGCCGGATTGGTGCCGTGGGCTGTGTCGGGGACAAGGATTTTTGAGCGCGGTGTGCCCTTACTTTTAAGATAGGCGTAAAATAGAAGCATTCCGGTCAGCTCCCCATGGGCACCGGCAGCCGGTTGCAGCGTTGTGGCATCCATTCCGGTGATTTCTGTTAAATATTGCTCCAGTTCAAACATGAGCTTGAGCACCCCCTGTGAAAGGGGCTCCGGAAGCAGCGGGTGCGCCAGGGAAAATCCCGGCAGAGCGGATTGGCGTTCATTGGTCTTGGGATTATATTTCATGGTGCACGAGCCCAGCGGATACATGCCGGAATCGACCGAAAAGTTCCATTGGGAAAGCCGGATATAGTGGCGCACAATATCAACTTCACTTAAATCGGGGAAATCAGGGCCATTGCCTTTCAATTTCTCAGCAACCGGATGTTGTTTGACATCGCGGCGTGGCAGTGAAAAAGCGGTTCGACCGCTTTTCCCTTTTTCCCATAGCAGCGGCTCGTTAAATATTAATCCGGTGGTGCCTGCGGTTTCTTTCATTTTTTCATCTCCTGGACCAGGGCGTCCATATCCGCCTTGGTGACTGTCTCCGTTACGCACAACAGATAATGATTTTTGAGTTCCGGGTAAAAACCGTCCAGCGGTAAGCCGGCAATCATTTTTTTCTTCAACAGGCGTTGATAGGTTTTCTTGAAGCCGGTCGGAAATTCCACCACAAATTCATTAAAGGTCGGCCGGGAAAACGGCAATGTAAATCCCGCGCGGGTTAAGGCGCTTTTTAAATACTCGGACTTGTCGTAGTTGAGTTGCGCGAGTTCTTTGAAGCCGGTCCCGCCAAGAGCTGCCATGTACATGACGGCAGCCAGCGCACACAGACTGTGATTTGTGCAGATATTGGAGGTGGCTTTTTCGCGCCGGATATGCTGTTCGCGCGTGGACAACGTGAGTACGTGGCCTCTTTTGCCCTCCAGATCAACGGTTTCGCCCACCAATCTTCCGGGCATGTTGCGGACGTATTTCATTTTTGAGGCAAACATCCCCAGCGCCGGCCCGCCAAACGTGCGCGGAATTCCCAGACTCTGCCCTTCGCCGCAGGCGATATCGGCACCGCATTGGCCGGGGTTTTTGTAAAGGCCGTATGCCAGTGGCTCGCTGAAGCATACCACCAACAGGGCCTTTTTGTTTTGAAGCGTTTGTTTGATGTCCTCCACATTTTCCATGCAACCCAAAAAGTTCGGCGACTGCACGGCGATCCCCCCCAAATCGTCCATATCTTTAAGGAGGCTCAAATCGGTGGTGCCGTCACTCAGATAAGGCAGCTCTCTGATCTCGAGATCGGTAGGCTCAAAATAGGTCTCAAGTACCCGCCGATATAAGGGATGAACGGCGCGGGAAACGGCCACGGCCTTTTTTCTGGAAATTCGAATGGCCATTAACATTGCTTCTGATAGAGAAGACGCGCCGTCATATTGAGATGCATTGGCAACTTCCATGCCCAGCAAACGGGAGGTCAGGGTTTGATACTCATAGATGGCCTGCAGGGTTCCCTGACTCACCTCGGGTTGATAAGGGGTATAAGCGGTGACAAATTCCGAACGGCCCAGTAAAAATGAAACTGCTGAAGGAATATAGTGCTCATAGCTGCCGGCCCCCAGAAATACTTTATAGTCCGGGGAGATGGCCATGCTGCCGGCCAGCGTATCCATATGGTCGTTTAGTTCCCACTCGGTCAAATGTTCCGGAATATTGAGTGCTTCCTTGCGTCGGCAATCATCAGGGATATGGGCAAAAAGCCCTTCGAGGCTATCAATCCCAACCGCCTTTAGCATGGCAGCAATATCTTCCGGCGTATGCGGCAAGTAACGCATGAGGGTCACCGTTATCCTTTCAGGGTTCCAAGATAAGCATCATTGTCCAGAAGGTCATCCAGTTCTGAGGGGTTTTCGGCTTTGATTTCGATCATCCACCCGTCGCCGTAGGGCGTGTCGTTTACCTTTTCGGGTGCGTCTTCCAGAGACGAGTTGACGGCAACGACCTCACCGGCGACGGGCATATAGAGTTCGGAGACCGCTTTGACCGATTCGACCGTGCCGAATTCTTCACCTTTGCCCAAGGTGTCGCCGACCTCCGGTAATTCCACAAAAACAATGTCGCCCAGCTGGTCCTGAGCATAATCAGTGATACCGACTTTGACCCTGTCACCTTCGGATCGGGCCCATTCATGGGATTCGGCATAACGCACTTCCGCGGGAAAATTCAATTCATTGAGTTCTTTCATAACGGTCCTCCTTAAGTTTATCCTATTATAGATGGGCGCATACGGCCTTATAAATTAAACTATTTCGCCTTCAAACACCAGGGAAAACAAAATAGGCTAAAAAGCTGGGAAGCTTGGATGCTGGGAAGCTTGAAGTCATGAATTATTTTTAGCTTCCAAGCCTTCCAGTTTCCTGGCTTTCATGCCTGTTTTTTAATCAAGCACATAGGGTACTTTCAAATGATAGCTTTTGTACACCACAAAAGTTTCCACGGATTGAACGTCCTGTATTTTGGAGACTTCTTCGGTATAAAATTCCAGCAGACCGAATCCCGGCTTTAAAAAAACGATAAGAATAAGATCAAATCGACCGGTGACAACGCTGACTGAAACAACTCCTTTCAGATTGCTGAATTCTTGGCCTTTATTGACCAAATCCATACTTTGAAGCTTAACGCCGACCATTACGGTGCGATGCCCGTCGATGGTTTCCGGGTTAACCAGGCCGCTGATCTCCAGAACCCCTTCATTCATTAATTTCTTAACACGGGCGCGGACCGTGTTTTCGGACACGCATAGATCTCGAGCAATTTTTTGATAGGATTTTCGGCCGTTGCGGAGGTGCTTGATGATGGCAAGATTGGTTTTATCGATGTTCATGATCCATAACATCTTGAAATTTAGGTTAACAGTAAAACAGAAATTGTTTAAATAAAATTTGATGATTCTGTCAATAATTAATTTATTTTTTTATGATTACATCAAAAAACTAAATTTTTTTTAAATTTAGGAAAATTTTCCCCATCTGCTTCCCATTTTTAAAAACAGGATAAATGCGGATAATATCCGTAAAAATCTTAATGGAGTTGAAAATATAATTTCTGTGTGGTAGGAACCCATTCAATTCTTTATAAATTTTGAGACTTTTTATCTTTACAAACACCCTTCCAAGATACATCGAAGAAGGAGAGTAGCGATGAAAAAAGGATTATTGTTGGCGGCAATTGCAGCTTTCTTGACCATTGGCCTGGTCTTTTTCGCTTGCGGCCCCAAAGAGCCGGAAACCATTAAAATTGGCATCAACGCTCCGCTCACCGGGGATATTCCCCAAATAGGTGAGGGTACGAAGTATGCAGCTCAGATGTGGTTGGAAGCTGTCAACGCAGCCGGTGGGATTCAAATTGGAGACAAGCAACACACGGTTGAGCTGGTTATTGAAGACAATGAATCCAAGCAAGCGTCAGCGGTTAAAGCCACCCTTAAATTGATCAACGAAGACGAGGTGTTGGCCATTGTCGGTCCGCAGTCCTCAAAACAGGCAGTGCCTGCCGGCGCAAAAGCAAATGAACTTGAAACGCCGATGATTTGCCCCTGGTCTACCAACCCGGCTACCACTAAGGGTCGTCCTTATGTTTTTCGGGGCGCGTTCTTAGACTCATTTCAGGCTTCTGTTGTCGCCAAATTTGTTAAAGAGGAGTATGGTTTTACCAAAGCTGCCGTTCTTTATGACGCGGCCAGTGACTATCCAAAAGGATTAGCAGAATTTTTTAAGGCGGCCTGGGAAGATGCGAACGGTGTCGGTTCTCTTGTGGCCGATGAAAGCTTTACAACCAAAGACACTGACTTTAGATCTCAGCTGGCCAAGATCAGAGACTCCGGAGCTGAGGTGCTTTTTATTCCTCAGTACTATCACGAGGTAGCAATGATCGTACAGCAGGCCCATCAGATCGGATGGGATAAACCCATTGTGGGAAGTGACAGCTGGGGCTCTACCGAGACCGTAAAGCTCTGTGGAAAAGACTGCTATGGTCTTTTCTTCAGCACCCATTATGTGGCGGCCGCTGCCAAAGGGGCCACCAAAGAATTTATCGATCAATACAAAGCAAAATACAAATATGTTCCAGATGATGTTGCCGCATTAACCTGGGATTGCATGCGAATTATTCAAAAAGCGATTCAGGATGCGGGCGAAATCAGCGGTGATATTAAAAAGGACCGTAATGCAGTTCGTGCTGCGCTGTCAAAAATCAAGGAATTCGATGGAATTACAGGTAAGATGATGTTTACAGAGGAAGGCGATCCCATCAAATGTGTCACGATTGTGCTGATCAGTGACGCCGGTGAATTCGAATTTTATAAATCTGTTTGCCAGTAAAGGGTGCACTCATAAGAAAAATATCGAACAAGGAATTTCGAATGATGAAGGGTTTTTCCATTGATATTCGACATTCAATATTCGATATTCTGCGGTTCTCTAGTGGTCGAGCTTGAGGATCTCCCTGGCCTCATCCGGGCTGGCGATTTCTCTTCCCAGCTCGCGGGACAAATTCACGATGCGCTCCACCAGACGCTCGTTGGTGGCCAGTTCTCCGCGGCGGTAGTAGATACAGTCTTCCAAACCGACGCGCGAATGGCCGCCCATCAGGATCGCATGGGTGTTCATCGGCAACTGGGCGACACCGATGCCGGCGACGCTCCAGGTGGAGTCGGCCGGGATACTTTGCGCCAGATGAACCAGGTTCTCAATGCTGGCGGGAATGGCCCCTTTGAGGCCCATGACAAAGTCAAAATGCAAAGGCGGCGTCACCAGACCCTCTTCTATTAGAGACAGGGCGTTATTAATCATGCTGACGTCGAAGATCTCCATTTCCGGCTTGATGCGATTCGCCTGCATATCACGCGCCAGATTCCGAATCAGCTCGGGACTATTGGCATAGACCTGATTGGGAAAATTGACCGATCCGGTGGTCAAACTGGCCATATCAGGTTTAAGATTCAGCCGCTCCCTGCGATCCTCATAAGCCATTCCGGCACGACCGCCGGTTGAAATCTGGATGATCAGATTGGTTTCCGATTTGAGACCGTTGTATACGGATTCAAAAAGACCATAATCGGTCGACGCTGATTCGTCTGCGAGATTGCGGACGTGCACGTGAATAATGGACGCTCCGGCCGCTTCGCAGCGGATACCGGTTTCAACAATCTCTTCAGGCGTGATCGGCACATGGGGCGTATTTTTCTTTTTAGGGATCGAACCCGTCGGTGCGACCGTAATGATGAGTTTTTGCATGGCACTGCGATCCTCAACTGATTTAGAGTTCTACCTTGAAGTGGTTTCAAAACCTCATCTGAGGTCCAATGGCTGCGTTGTCCCCTGAATTTAAATGCTCACGTACTAGCGTGTACGCTCGGACACACGACTTTAAATTCACGGGACGCCTTGCCCTTGAACCTGATCTGAGGCTTTGAAACCACTTCAAAGATCCATCGAAAAACCGTATAACAATTATCGATTTTTATCCATAATTTATTTGTGCCTAACACGGATTGAGTTGATTAATTTGAAACTTGTAATTTTAACCAAACGTAATATATATTGACTTCCAGCTTCTTACTTGGGGGACATCAGAAGCATTCAACCCATGGCAGGAGAAAAGAGGAGGAGAGATGCACAGACAAGTGCTTCAGGGATTTGTCCTTTTTCTGGTATTGATTTGCTGCAGTCTGGCTTACGGCCAGAGCATTATGGTTGGACCCGACGGGAAATTTAAAAAAAATGTCATCAGCGTGCCCTATGCGTTCTACAATG
>JASFGM010000113.1:0-7498 GCA_050123755.1 Desulfobacterales bacterium | reverse complement strand
GACGCTGGGCCAACACGCCCAGGAAAGCATCGGAGAAATTAAGCGGATTGAGACCCATATCCAGCAGCCGCGTAATGGTTTCCGGCGCACTATTGGTGTGCAGCGTTGAAAAGACCAGATGCCCCGTCAAAGAGGCCTCGATGCCGATGGAAGCGGTCTCCTCATCCCGCATCTCACCGATCATGATGACATCCGGATCGGCTCTCAGAAACGCGCGCATCACGCGCGCAAAGTCCAGGCCGATTTTCGGCTTCACTTCCACCTGCCGCAAACCGCCCTGAGTGATTTCGATGGGATCTTCGGCGGTCCATATCTTAATGCCCGGCTTGTTGATATGACCGAGGATGGCATGCAAGGAGGTGGTCTTACCGGAACCGGTGGGTCCCACTGCCAGAATCAGACCGTAGGGCTTGGCGATAACGCGCTTGATCACGTCGGCGTTCCGCTTGGTGAGTCCCATTTCACCGAGCTGCATGGCGCCGGCAGAGGCTAGGATTCTCATAACGACATCTTCAAAACCACCCTGTGTTGGCAGGGTGGCTATCCGGAGTTCAAATGTCGGGACACCCTTGCGTCTGAATTTAATCTTTCCGTCCTGGGGCAAACGCCGCTCGGCAATATCCAGGTTAGACATAATTTTGACTCTGGAGATAACGCCGCGCACCATGGAATTTGGGACTTTCATATATTCCTGGCAGACACCGTCCAGGCGGAAACGAATCGAAGTGGATTTCGTAATCGAGGAGGGTTCAATATGTATATCCGACGCATTTTTGCGGTAGGCCGCAATAATGACCTGGTCCACAAGCTTAACGATCCGACCCGACGCCTCATCGTAACCTTCGTCTTCTTCAACTTCCTCCTCCTCTTCTTCAAAAGAGACATCTGGAATTAAATCAAAATCATCAAGGGCTTGATCAACTGCTTTAGTCTCTTGTGCAGCCTGCCCACCATCAAAAAATCTATTAATATATTGCTCGATATCTTCACGTATCGCTACCGAAAAATTAATCCGATTGGTTTTCATCAAGGATTTTATATTGTCGGTCTTATTCAGATCCCGGGGGTCGTCAACCAGGATCTCCACGCCCTCTTTATCCCAGCTCATTGGAACCCAGTATTCGTTCAGCAAAAATGCTTTTTTCAGATTGGTGAGCAACTCGACCGGAACCGTAAAGGATGGATCAAATTCACGAAACGTCGTGTCATAGAAAAGGGAAAAGGATTTAGCGATGGCTTTTTTGCTGATTTTATTATGTTCAATCAGAACGTATTCGACACTCTTTTTCATCTTTTTGGACAGGGCAAAGGCCTGCTGCAATTTGTCCGTAGTGACCAGCTTCTCGCGCAGCAGATAATCATATTTAGAGCCGGTGGTAAACGTAGCCGCAATCGAATCCATTCGTTTTTTAATCTCAGTATCACCCGGATTCAAGTTGTGGGCTGCCTTGTAATTATCAAGGGCGACTTCGCGATGGTCGCGTTTCTCCATTTCCTGACCAAAAAGAAATCGAATGCGGGCTTGATCACTTTTTTCAAACTTTTGGTCAGTTATCAGGTTGTTTAATTCTTCGGTTGCTTTGGACGGGGAATGCAATTTTAGCAGGCATTCGCAGAGTTCCGGAATGACTTTGCCCACGGGATAGTCCTCTTTAAGCAGTTTGACAAATTCGGGTATGGCCTCTCCGTGCAAGCCCATCTCTTTAAAAGCCGAGGCACTATCAAGAATCGCGGGAACATCTCCCTGGTCTGATAAACGCTTACGGAGCATGGTAATTTCTTTTGCCGAAACACCTTTTGGCCCGCTTTCTTCATGACTATCAATTTCTTGTTTTAGCAAACGGATCCGCTTCTCAATTTTATCGTGGGTTTGGGTATCCTGGGGAGACACACTCCCAAGAATTTTTTCGTAAATACTCAGCGAATCTGAAAATAATCCCATGGAGCGGCAAACTTCGGCTTCATTGATACTGGATTCGATATCTGTCTTCATTACTTACGTTAACCCTTTCATTTAAAATATCGTGATTCGAGGATCAGTATAAAATCACCCATCACGCTCGTCACGTTTGTATTTTGTTTATTTTTTTTTAAAAAACCGACCAAACTTTCTACTGGATTTTGATTGTCCTAACAGCGGCAGAAGAATATCGCAGTTTAATCGAATCATCGCAATTGGCACAAAAAGCGCCATTAATATGACCAAATACCCTATCTCTGTTCTGCGGATGTAGATTCTGCCCTTTTCAAAGACCAGATCGGTTTCGCGCATGCCTTCCAGAGATTCAATAAAAAAGCCCCAATCCCGGTGCTCAGGTTCTTCATCAATAGGGGCGATATATTCTTTGAAAATAAGATCCCCTGAAAAAGAAAATAACAAAATTCCTTTAACACCTTTGGTGTTCAGTATATCATTAAACAACTTGCGCATATTCGTCATTAAAATCGATGGTTTTATTTATAACTAAAACGCTCATTTTAATTTATTTTATTCGCTTATAACTCGAAGGATTTTGTCCCTCGGACACTTTGGATCAACGGTAATTACAGTAGTCTTTTGGCCCGGAATCAGGATGTAATCGTTGGTATCACCCCGGTCTATGTATCCGAGCATAAATCTGCCAAAATGAAAATATTCACCGGTCTTTGATAGCTGAGCCACCCGGCTGTCCCAAAATTCATCCTGATATAAATCTTCAAGACCACATTGCTGACCGATTTGGTTTTCAATTCGCTCCTTAAGCTTTTTTAGAAGATCGGCAGGCTCCTCTTGCCCCTGCTCCATCTGTTCCATGACACTTTCGGGCACCTCCTCCGGCTCATCCTCGTCTTTGCGGCGCATGGCTTCAAGGATGAGAGGTTGTAAATCGCTCTGAATTTTGTTTTCCTTTAAAGCACAGCCATTTTGAATTGAAAGATTGACTGCATCCCATAAAAAAATTTCATGGGCGGCCGCTTGACCTTGCATGTTGTTTACCCGCGCATCAAACAATTCGCCTTCATGAAAAAATAGGATGCCTTTTTTATGGCTCGATTTGTCCTCCAATCGAATGGTGCAAGTTTTCTGCTCCATCTCTATTAACTGCAGGAACATACCGGATGAAACATTATGGAGCGTACCGCCCTCTGATTCCTTTCTCAGGGTGCTCAGTATTTGGCGCGCAAGATTTTCAATCAAAAATGGTTTGGCAATATAACCGACCGCGCCGCCCTCACGGGCCAGCTTTTCCATTTCAGGTGTGCTATAGCCGGTGATGATGATTACGGGAATGTCCGGGTAATGTACCATGATATGAGCCAGCAGCTCAAATCCGTCCATATGCGGCATTTTCAAGTCAGTCACAACCAAAGAAATAAGATTTCGCTTAAGGCGCTCCAAGGCCTGCAAACCGTCTTCGGCTAAAACAACTGCAAAAGACTCCTGATACTTCTTGAACCCTTCTTTGAGGGCATGAAGCATTTCGGTATCATCATCTACCAGCAAAACATTCTTTATCATCGGTCTTCCTCTTTATCATGGGACCAGGAGGCTTTATCGATATCAACGATTTTAATACCGGCCACATAATCCATGGCTTCATACTTTTTTATCCTACCTAATTTATCGGTAATATCGTTCATTTTCTTGATTTGATTATGGACTTTGACGATCTTCAGATAAATTTTGTTATCGTGCTGTAATTCCGACAAAACTTCATTGATCAAATTATTAATAATCGTCAAGGGTTGATTGAGACTGTGAGCGACCCCGCCGGCCATCTCCAGAACGCCCTGAAACTTTTCATTTCCGGCTTGCTCTTTTTGCTTGTTCATAATACGGGTCACATCTCTGGCAATACATTTAATGTGCTGGACCCGACCGTTGTTTTTTACAAGAAATGCCTGGCATTTAAGGTAGTGTATATTTGAGTTGCCATCCAGAATGGTCAAAATGGCTTCATTGCGACCGATTTTATAAATATCGGCCAGGAAAATAAGAAACAAATCACGGTCGCCTGGGGCTAAAAATTCAGATAGCGATCTGCCCAATAACTGCTCTTTGGGCGCACCCAGCAGATCTTCTCCGGTTGGATTAACGTTGATCATTTCGCCGCGAAGGTCGAAAATAAAGATGCCCTCGTTTAAATTTTCAGCCGGTCCTCCTATTTTCGGCAATTCGTTGATTGTATCGATTTCGGCCGTGATATCTTTTAAAATTCCATCCAAATGAATGACAATACCGTCATCATCCAAAACCGCTTTCGCAGTTAACGCACACCAGATTGAAGTTCCATTTTTCTTCTTAAAGGCTACCGGAAGATCAACGATGCGTCCGGCTTGCATCACCGTTTGGATAATGCCGCCGCGATCTGTTTTATTTTGGTAAAGTTCAATGACCGGATAGTCGATTAGATCAAGGGCTGAGTCAAAACCAAATAAATCTGCAAAGGCGTGGTTGCAATATATGATTTGGCCTTCAATGGTGGTGCGAAAGAGGGCGGCAGGAAGGCTGTCAATAAATTCCGCATACCTTCTGGCCGAATAATCACCCGTATTTATTAAATTTGCACCCGCCATGAACCCTAACCTTGATTTTGGAATGTGGAATGTGGATTGAAATGGCATCCATGCCATGCATCTAAAATCCGAAATCCGCATCCCGCATTCCGAAATCTTCTTTACTCAAATATTATCAAAAGCTTATATCGTAGGTTGCCAACTCTTCAGAATATTTTTCCGACCAGGAATCTAAATTTTCAATCAGCGCCGATAGCAGACCCAGTTCCCGGGCCATTTCCTTTACGACCGCAAAAACGCCGTCAACCAAATTTTGATCACGGGTTCGCCCTGAAAACGTGATTTTATGCCCGACGTATTCAAATTCACCGGCAAATGGATCCAAAAAGGCATACTGGTCGGCATGTTCGACTAATTTTTGTTTCAACAGTTTTTGAAAATCGATTCGTTTTTTTCTTTTTAAGCGGACCACTTTTTCAAATATGCCCAGCAATTCTTCAAGAAACTCAATTGCCGTTGCCTGATTTTCAGGTCTTGCCAAATCGGGCTCACTATCGGCTTCAGAGTTCTTCAAAGGGATCCGACAAACATTAAAGGAGCCTCCTAATTGCTTGGTTTTGTGGATAAGTAAATCTTGATTCTTTTTGGACGGACTCGGTGAGCCATTACTCCAGGAATAGGAGCCACCCATAATTTTGCCGTTTATTAGAAAAACGAGGCCCATTTCTTGGCCATCACCGATTGAAACATCAATATAGCCGGTCAGTTTTTCAGAACCCATCTTTTTGATTAGACCCTCAAGGTCCGTAAATTCTGTGCTGAGATCTTTGTAAATTTGCTCCGCCGTTGGAATACTGGCCCAGTAATAAACTTCTTCCTGACCGATTTCATAAATATTTACGCTGAAATTATAATCCCCACCAGCTTCCAAGAGACGTTCAATCGCTTCATAACCTGAAATTTCAATATCTCTATCCTTAAGAAAACCGCTTAAAAGTTCATTTTGATCGAAAAATATGACGCCCTCGGCTGTATGCGATTTAAAATAGACGCCGCCGGAGCCGATTTCACCCTGGAAATGTTCAAGCAACTTTCTCACATTTAAATAGTAAATATTTAAGTTTTCCAGCACAGGCTGCTGTCTGGGGATAACAACCATTTTTATTCCTCATCGATATAATTCTTCCGATTACCTGCGTCGACGCAATCGTTCGATTGACAGGCGAATACTTTCTTGCATCCGTGAGATCGCCTCGGCCAGTTCTCCGATTTCATCCCTGGATTTGGTTTCGACTTCGATTCCAAGATCGCCAATACTGATTCGTTCGGCGACATCTGTTAAGGATTTAATTTTGCCGGTGAGTCGATGGCCGTAAATGAATACAATAATACCGATTAACAAAAGCGTGCCACCGAGAATGGCGAAGGTAATCAGCCGTGTCCTTTTGGTCTCATCTTCGGCCTGGCTTTCCATCTGTTTAACCGGCCCGGTGAATTCATCCAAATAGGTTGTCGCTGCAACCACATATGGCGTTCCGGCAACGGGGGTGCATACCATAAATTTATCGCGAAATTTACCGTCCTTATCCTGCCAGGTATAATAGCCCTGGGAGCGTTTGCCCCCCTTTACCCCGGTGTATATCTTCCAAAAACCCGGAAAATTCCGTCCCAGCGGCTTTTTCAGGCTTGACATGTCAATACGGATAATTTTGGGGTTTACATGCGCCCAGGTGCGCCAGACATTCTTCGGATCGGGCATTTCATAAAGAGCCGTATACCCGGTTAACCCGACTTTCTGGACGGCCAGGGTTTTAAAACCCATATCATTCATAAAGTCTTCTTTCTTTAATTCGGGATGAGCCAACAGATACAGTCGGCATTGAATGGCAACCGCAGTAGATAGATCGGCAATCTTATCTTCTGCCATCTGGTTGACGATATTCGTGCTTTCTTTGGTGAGCTGCGCAGACATCTGGTCGAGCTGCCATAAATATAGCAAGCTTGCACCAATCATCAAAACCAAGGGAACAAAAAGAAAAAGCAGAAGCATTTTAGTTCGCAAATTGAAACCGCCCGCCTTGCGAACCGGCTTCACCCGGCCCTGTTCGGGTGCGGATCGGTCAAGTGCTATTTCCGGCTCTTCCGCCGGTGCCTGTTTTTCAGCGCTTTCCGCGGCTTTTTCGGTGGCGGGCAATTCCTTTTCCGCTATTGCAGCTGAAGCAGATTGCGGTTTTGAAACCATGATCATATGCGTACATACACGGCATTTAAACCGCGCAGCGCTGCCTTTAATTTTAGAAAGATCAAGCCGATATTTTTTCCCACATTCTTCACAGATGACAATCATAGCTGAGCTCCTCTATTCCTCTAAAATAACCCCAAATTTAACGATCCGATTCCACAATGCAAATCATAAACAAATTCAAGATATCTAAAAATCTCGGTCGGCTGCAAATAAATAGACATTATAGCGTTAAGTATCGTTTCTCCTGGATTTTAGTTGCCATCATTTTGAGAAAAACATCCTTTTTTTCCTTACGTCGGATCTCACGGGCTAAATTGTGGACCAATTGAGCCACAAGCTGCCCGGGGAACCGAGATATTTCATGGCCCAATTTATGAATTTCATCTTCAATCAGCACCTGGGCAATAGGTCCGACGGCCAGTGATAGCTGGGCAACGAGATAGTCGAAAAAATCTTTGTCCAGCGTGACGGTTGCTTGATCCACTTTTTCAACCAGCCCATTTTGCATCAGTTTGGCAATGATTTCACGCATCGTGCTCATATTAAGGCCGGCCTTTTGGGCCACGACACCCAAGGGGGCCTTACCGTCTAATTCCATGAAAACTAAGAGCATTTGGTGATCCAGTGGGTATTCGCCAATGTCATCACGAACGATACGTTTGAAAACCGTAGAGGAAATTTCGCCCGACGAAAAATCCATAATGTTACCTCAGCGGTACCGTTATAAGCCTACGTGCCAACTAAAGGGTAGTCTGG
>JASFGM010000112.1:0-7544 GCA_050123755.1 Desulfobacterales bacterium | reverse complement strand
TTTGCTGTTAATCAGCGTTATTTGATCATTTAACGTCCAAAAATCATAGATCCAACCGATACCGAAAAATCCAGCGGTCAACAGGTACAAAATCCCGGTTATCCATTTTCCGATATACATGCGGTGGATTCCGAAAATACCTAAAAAGGTCAACAATATCCAGGCGATGTTGTAGCTAATTTTGCCTGTTTTAAATCGTATATCCGCTTTGCGATCCATAGAGGGAATCAAAAAAAGGTCGATGATCCAGCCGATAAACAGCAATCCCAGGGTAAAGAAATAAATGGTCCCCAAAACCGGATAGCCGTAATAAAAACGATGGGAACCGGTGAAACCACAGAGCCATAATATATAACCGATTGATTTGCGATGTGTATCTTCACTGGTGTTCAAAAGTTACCTCCACTAGGTTTTTTTTTAATGAAAAAAACATAAGCATATATGATCAGGTTGACCCCGATAACGACACCGCCCAAGATAAACTGAACGTTACGGGTAAGACCGGATGGGTAAAGCATCGGCATCAGGTAATGTCCCACAAAGTCTCCGGCATAACCGGATCCACCACCCCTCCTTCGTAACCAGTTCTCTAATGGCGTCAGCGGACAAATCTTCCCTGAAAATTCAATCCAGGCCGCCCATACAGCGGCCGGAAGATGGAGCCAGAGAACGTTGCGCCGCCAGATAACCAGCAGCGCCCCCAGCACCGCAAACAGTGCAAATAAAAAATGAATGAAAACCACCAAATCGGCCAATAAAGGATAGAGCATATTACTCCGTTTCTGCAAGTCCTAATCTCACAAACAACCAGGGCGCACCGAAAGCGCACCACCAGCCGCCCAGCGCATATCGAACAATTCGAAACAACTATACCGGCTCCACCTTCGCAAAGGCGATTCGCAGTTTCATCCAGATGCCGATTAGAACCATGAATCCCGGGATGAAACGCAGTATTCTTTTCGATACGCTTCTCCCGGAGGTGAATCGAACCCAGCGACGCTCCAAAATGATTCCCGGAGCAAAACCCAAGAGGACGCTAGCGGCATTTAAGGTATTCAATGAACCCTTTGGATTGACGCAAATAAAGAGAATCAGAAAGAATTCGATATTTCCCAAAAAGGTCAGGCTTTCGAATGACAGGTCAAGTGCAGGACTGAATTGCTGAAACCACAATACAACATCTATCCCCCAATTTAAAATATCTTCCGGCTTCAGCATGGGTGCTGCTTCAAATGCAATAAAGGGTTAACGTTTTCTTATCTCTAACATCCGATCGTTGCCGGTTGTCAGTGGTCCGTTGTCGAGTCAACGACCCCCCGCACAGCAGGTGGCTTGGATTTTACCGCCCTAGGCGGAAAAAGAGGGGGGAGCGAAACGCCCCAATCGTTGAAAACAACGCGGTTGAACCGTGGATTCTCGTGCAAAGCACCCGGTTTGGAAAACCCAATCATCACCACGGACAACGGACGACAGACAACGGCCACTGAATATAGTTACTCAGCGGATTCCCACCGTATCACCTTGTTTTTATAATCAATATTGTACTGGAAATTTTTCAGAAAATTCATACCCAGCAGGCCTTGAAAGTTCACCGGCGGCCCTTCATGGTTTATGATCAGGATATTGGCATCGTTTACTCTATGCGGTCCAATTTTCAGGTAACTGACTTTGCCCAACTCGGTATAGATCTGCTGCCCGCCGGCCACCTGTGACAGGCCTTTTTTCAGGGCGATAATGTTTAGTTGATCGGCCAGCTCGCGGTGCACCACCGTCTGGGAAGCGCCGGTGTCCAGAAGCAACAGGGCCTGTACTTCAATACCCGCGTTTCCCAGCGTAACCGGCACAAAAATCCGATTGCCTTCGATGGTAATGGCGGTTTCTTGTTTTTTCTGATTGGCACGTTGCGCTTCTAACTGTCTTGCAGCTTCTTCTTTTTCAGCGGCCTGTTGCAGTTCCAGCTCCATCTGACGGCGCCTTTCAAGCTCCAGTTCTTCCTGCTGCCGCCGTTCCCTTTCAAGCTTGGATTTCCTTTCCCCTTCAGGCAAATGGTCATACTTTTCTTTATAAACATTAACCTGATCCAGATATTCCGGGGGCACGTTGCTTAGGTCATCGACATAGAATGTCCGCCCCGCCTTGTCCACATATTTATAGAACTCTGCTTGCAGATTCAATGGATAGAGCAAAATGAGACAAAAAGAGATGATTTCGATGAAAATTAGAATTTTCTTAAGGGACATGGCTAAATCTGATGAACCTGTTTTGGTGTTTTATGGTGACGGATCAATTGAAAGATCTGAAGCCTCCCGCCGGTGAGCAATGGCGTTGGCATAATAGGATAGGACATCAATTTCTTCAGGTACGGCCCTGTAAATTCCCCCTGACTCTCGAACCAGCTTTCTTAATTGTAACATACTTAATGCGCTTAAAATAGATTCAACCCGATTTCGGGGTGAAACATACACATGGGCCCCTCGCTGGTGGAGTTCTTCAATGAGTTGATTTACCCGCGACTCTACCTCTGGGGCACTCAGCCCCTGATGGCCCGATTCCAGCATCACCGTCGCAACCAGAGAGATCGGAAGCACGGGTATGACATCCTTGATTGCACCCATGAGCTGATCGGCAAGTTTTTTGACATCCAGAAACCGGTCCGCACGCTCCAATTTTGCGAAGTTGACACCATTTTCCTCGCAATATTGCCGAACGGACACGTGATTCCCAAAGTTTACATAAGCGTAGCCGAATCGCTGCCAGCGGCTCAATACCATGAGAATCAGGCTTTTCCAGATAAACCCCAGGGTCGTTTTGATGACAAACCAATGGCTCCGTTTTTCGGCTTCAGGATCCAATTCTCGTAACAAGCTTCGATCCTCTAAAGTTCTATCATAATTTACCCCCACGGGTATAAATACAATATCTCTGTCATTCTCGGGATCATAAGTGCGCAGCATATAATCCAGAAAGCCCAGTTTGGGTGGCCTCAGAAGACCGTCACGACTTAACCCCCCTTCTAAAAATACAGCCTGACAAACGCCCTCTTTAGTCGCCATATGAACATAACGCTCCAGAACACACCGGTATAACGGATCACCGGAATTTCGCCGGACAAAAAATGCACCCATGGCTCTGATAAGCGTTTGCAGGGGCCAAATTTTAGCCCACTCTCCGACGGCATAAGACAGGGTTGTTTTTTCCGCGGCCAGAAAGGCCACCAAGACATAATCCATATTGCTGCGGTGATTGATAACAAATACGACGGTGGATTCGGGGTCAATTGATGTAAACTGCGCATCATCAACAAAACCAATACGCACGCGGTAGAGGAGTCGGGCAATTTTTTTTGCCATCCAATATCCAATCCGAAAATAAAGGTAGGCATTAAATGACGGTACGATTTCTCTGGCATAGGACATCACTTCCCGTTGAACAATTTCCCGGGGACAATCGCGCTGCTGTGCGCTTTCCTGAATGGCTTCAACGACTTTGGGATCATAAATCAGACGATCAATCAAAACCTGTCGTTTGGTAAGTTGAAACGGCTTGATCTGAATATCCAGACGCGCGCTGATTTCATCGATCACGCGATTGATCCGTCTTCTTATAAACCAGCGTGAACTGGGAATCAGGACCCGTTCCAAAACGGCCCACGCACATACGGCCAACAAAAATACAAATAGCCAGATCGATATGGTGACTTGGCCGCTCATAAAACCATCCTTTCTTCTGTTAATTAAGGATCATACGCCCGTGTTGCGCCCTGCGCGTAATTTACAAAACACAATCCTATTTTAGGTTTCAGGTTTCGGGTGTCAGGTGTCAGATAAAAGATGACAGAAGTCAAATGGAAGAAAACCGTCAGTCCTTTTTCTTCTATCATCTGTTTTCTATTCTCGACTCGGGCGAGCCCATCGGCCCTGAGCTCACGGCCGATGGGCTCATAACAGGCTGTTCCCTGTATCTTTCTGACGCCTGAACACTGACACCTGAAACCATGGTCATTAGGACTTTCGTAACATTTTTGAGAGACATGACCATAGGTCCAAGCCAATTCGCAGATAAAAAAATGAGTGCGCCTGTCCTCAAATGCAGTCATATCTTGACGAATCGACAACGGCGTGAAATAATTACGTATAAAAAGCAAGCAACCCGTGATCATCTGATCCGGGTTATCTAACTCGATTTAGCGGTGCGAATCTCCGGATCAGGGGTATTATAAGGCACCTATCTGAGAATTCAAAGGGGTTTTTGATGGAAAATACAAACTCCAATGATTTCAATCTGGATTCGAAGAAACTATTGCTATTTGGCATTGCCGGATTTACTTTTCTTATTCTGATGGGTCTCGTTATTCACACCAGCTTTTATAATACGAGCCATTATTATCTGAAATCCGCCGCCGGTGCCGTGGAGATCTGGCAGGGAACCTTCTCACCGGGCGGGAAAAAGCGGATTCTGATTATGCCCGGGGTTCAGATTCCGCCAAAAATAAAGGACGTGTATACAAAAGCGGAAGTTTATCCGCTGGCATTTAATTTCTATGTCAGCAAGGCGGATGCCTTGATGGAAGTACCGGGCATGCCTGATTTTGTCGGCATCAAGTCTTATCTTAATAGAGCCCTTTTTTTTGCCACAACCCAAAACCTTCGCCAAACAGCTGAAGCCCGAATCAATCAAATTGACCGTATGATCCTTTTTTACAAGGCCGATGTGGCCACTACCAAAGGCACCCGCGCCGGTCTTGAGGCAGCCCTTGGCTATCTGGACGAGGTCGGTAAATTAAATCCCGATGATATTGAAACCGAGCTCATCAAAAAGAAAAAAGAATCGATTCGTGAATTACTAAAAACTTTATAAGCAGCATTCCGAATGACCACCAAACGCATTCTCATATTTGCGCCACTTTTGCTCACGCTGATCCTGGTCCAATCGTACTTCTGGGTTCCCACTTACGAACAACAGGCCAGAGGCAACCCCGAACGCTTGAATCAATATATCAATGCGTCCAGTGGGGATGCCGCCATTCTTATCCCGATTTTATCCGCAGACAGTGCCAGCAGCGAGATAGAAGGAAAAGTTTTTGAAGGCCTGATCGACCGCGATGAGGATCTGAGCTTCAGGGGGCGGCTGGCGACATCCTGGCGTATTTATGAAGACGCTTATTTTTATATCAATGCAAGGGCCCATATACCCGGCCGCGGTCAAATAGATCCGCAAGCGGTTGTAGAATTGCTCCAGAAGTCCAAGCAAAAAGAGAAGCTGGAACCGCCAGCATTGAAAAAGACACTGGACAATATTCGTTCAATTTCGGTGATTGAACCTCAGACTTACACGGTGAACCGGTTAAATCAAACCTCCCCTGATGCCAAAAAAAACAGTAAAATAGAAATCGGCGTCTCGGCGCCCGCCAGAATTAAACTGGTAATAGATGAAGTTGATCAAGATCTGTTTACGAATCTAAAACATCTCCTCGGTGATCAATATTTTTCAAGTTTTCGCGGACAGCGATTTCTGGAGACCCCATCCCCAATCGATAAAGAAATGCTGTCGTTTTATGCAAATGAACTGCTGCCGGCAACAGAACACAATCCCGTTATCGTGTTTGACCTGCGGAAAAACGTTAAATTTCATGACGGCCATATATTTGATGCCCATGATGTCAAGTTCACCTATGAGGCCATTATGGACCCCAGAAATCTCTCGCCCCGCGTCGCAGACTATGAGCCGGTCAAAAAAGTAGAGGTGATCGATTCACATACCGTTCGTATTGTTTATAAACGACTTTACTCACCGGCCATCGGAACCTGGGGTATGGGGATCCTGCCCGAACACCTCCTCAACTCACAAGCGCTCAAGACAGAAGCACTGGCATTGGGCGAAGATGTGCAAAATTTCACGATGCGCCAAAGCGGGTTCAGCCGGCATCCCATCGGATGCGGGCCATTTGTGTTCCGCGAGTGGAAATCGGATCAGTACATCGTCCTGGACCGTTTTGAGGATTACTGGGAAGGACCACCGAATTATAAAAAATACATCTTCAGGGTCATCCCGGATCTGCTGACTCAGGAAATGGAGTTTTACGCCGGAACCATCGACAATTATGGTGTTCAACCCCATCAGGTCAAACGCCTGAAAGAAGACCCGAATTACCAGAGTTTTTCCGGTACCTCATTCGGCTATACTTACATCGGGTACAACATGCGACGGGAACCCTTTGATGATATTCGGATCCGCCAAGCCTTAAGCATGGCGATCGATGTAGACAAAATTATTAAGTATGTCATTTACAACCAGGGAGAAAGAATCACGGGCCCTTTCCTAAGACAGACTGATTTTTATAACCATAATATCAAACCTGTTTTATATGATCCTGAAGGGGCGTTGAAATTACTGGGTGAGGCTGGATGGCAGCGCAATTCCGAAGGCTGGCTTGAAAAAAATGGCAAGCGCCTGCAATTCAAGCTCATCACCAACAATGGCAATGATATTCGCAAGGCGATTCTATCCATCGCCCAGGATTCATGGAAACAAATTGGCATCGATGTGCGCACCGATCTTTTGGAGTGGGCTGTTTTTATTCAGGAACGGGTCAATAAACTGGACTTTGATGCCCTGGTGCTGGGCTGGTCCATGGGGATCGATCCCGACCTCTACCAGATCTGGCATTCCAGCCAGACGGGTTTTAATCAGCTTAATTTTGTGGGCTTTAAAAACAAAAAAGCAGATGATCTGATTGTTAAAATCAGACAGGAATATAACCACGCTCAACAGGTTGAATACTGTCACCGCTTGCATGAGATCATCGCTGAAGAACAACCTTATACGTTTCTATACGTCGGCAAATGGACGGCAATTTTGGACAAACGCATCGTCATACGCAATAGCGATGACCCGGCCATGATCGTTTATGAAAAAATCACGCCGACTAAAACGGGCAGCTATAGCTTCCATTTCAACAAATGGATCAAACTGGCGGAAATGCCTGAAATTACGCCATAGTAAATCATAAGCATCGGTAGAAAAAATGATTTCATTTATCGGACGCAGTGTAGTCCAGAAAATTATCACCCTGTTTTTTGTTTCGATTGTATCTTTTTTGATCATCCATCTGGCGCCCGGAGAGCCCAGCCAGGTGGATCCCATGAATCCCAAATTCACACGCGAAATGGTTGAAAGATTCCGCGAAGAATTTCATCTGGATGAACCACTTTATATGCAGTATTATTATTTTTACCGCGACCTGTTTACCGGTAAAACCATTTCCTGGAAGGATAATCAACCGGTCCTAAAAAAGATATGGGAACGGTTTCTAAACAGTCTGCCGCTGTTTATCGTGGGCACCATTCTGACCTGGACCATTTCTTTTCCGGTCGGAATCCGCTCAGCGCTTTTCAGAGGCGGGTTTTATGACCGCAGTTCGACATTTTTTGCGTATCTATTAATCTCAATCCCGGGCTTCTTTTTTGCCTATATCCTGATTATTTTCGTTGTCACTCAATTTCAGGTGCCGGTAATCGGGATGGAGACATTTGGGATTGGCGACA
>JASFGM010000111.1:0-7544 GCA_050123755.1 Desulfobacterales bacterium | reverse complement strand
ACACAAATGCGGCCAAATACACCCCGGCCAGAAACGTAAGCGATATTTCCCAGCGGATAAATCCCCGCAGCATCAGATAGATCCCGCCGATCAAAAGCCCCAGACCAAAGGTCGCACCGATGCCGCCGAGCTGTTTGCCCATTAATAGATCCGTTAAGCTGAATTTATCGACAGATTCTGCGCCTAAATACTTGGCGGCCGCCAGGGGATACATCGTGGCAAATTCAAGATCATAATTTAGCAGCGCGGCGTCAAAATTGAACAGATCGCCCCATGACACCATCATCATTGCAATTGCCAGCGCCACCGGGTGAAACGCATTGCTGCCGATTCCGCCAAATATGTGTTTGCCGATTGCGATGACGATAAAGGTTCCGGTGATCACCGCCCACCAGGGCATGCTAGCCGGTACGAGCATGGCAAACACGAGACCCAGCAAGGCGGCATTTCCGTCACCGATGGTGATGCTGCGCCGGGTCAACAGGTTAAAGACCAGCTCCCAGATAATGGCTGTGGAAATCGACAGGCAGACAACGCTGAATGCCGGCATTCCGTAATGATAAAAACCCAGCAAAACAGCCGGCAGGGCTGCCAGCATGATATGGTAGCTGCGCTCGGTTACCCTGCGGCCGCTGTGATAGAACGGCGCGTGGGAAACAATCAGTTTCTTTTGCCCAAGGGGTGTTTGCTGCTCAAGCACGTCTCTTTTCTCAAGCATCCGCTGCCTCCGGAGTTTTAGCGCGTTCCAATTCGTATTTTGCCAACTTGATATATTGGAAAATGGGTATCTTGGATACGCATACGTAGCTGCACAGGCCGCATTCAATACACGAGTATAAATCGTAAAAGTCAGCCGCCTCTTCATATTGGTTTGCTTCCAGAAATCGCACCAGCATGTGCACCTGTATTTTTGCCGGGCAGATTCGCACGCATTCACCGCAGTTTATGCAGGGATAATCCGAAACATAGGCGGCTTTATCCCGATCCACTATGATGATTGAATCGGTATCCGGCTGAACCGGGTGCTCGAGTGCATAGACCGTCGATCCGGTCATGGGTCCACCGAAAATAATGCGGTCATATTCGTTTACGGTTTCCCCGAATGCTTCCAGAATATTTCCGATAGGGGTACCGATGGGGGTTTCAACGATATGGGGGGTTCCGTCTTTTTGAATCAGGGTTAATGTTTTGGATGTCGGGATCTGTCCGGTTTCAAAGGCGTTGCCGATGGATATAACGGCTTCGGCAGTGAAAAAGCACACGCCAAGATCTTCACAGGTTTTTCCGGCCGGTACGACCTGGCCCAGAACGTCTTTCATCACCATGTGGGGCAGTGCCGCTGGATAGACAGCCTTAACGCTTTTAACCCGCGCGCCGATGTGACCGTAACCCTGTACGGATTCGCCGGCGGTGATCAGAATAATATCCTGCACATCGGTAACGTCTTTTAAAACCTGGATACCCTTTTTGAGGTCTTTCAAACGCGATTGGGCGATATACTGGCTGGTTGCCACCATCGGATCCGGATCCAGGCCGCGGATCACAATGGTTTTAATGCTGCCGTTCGAATCCGCAAGCAGGCTCAAAGGCGGGTTGCCCGGTGCGGCTGTCAGGTAGTCGGACACCAGTTTCAAAGTGGGGTTTTGAATCTGCTGTCGGAAAGTGTCGTCCATAATTTCGTTGCCGTCAGGCGTAATGGTGATCGCAATGTAGTTTTTTCCGAAATCACCCGTGTATGGCGAAAGGGAAGCGATCGTACCGGTAACCGGTGAAATCACATAATAATCTTGATCCGGATAAAGGGATAATTTCTCACCGGTCTTTACCGGATCACCGATCCCCAAAGTCGATGGTATGCGATTCGAATTATTTTTTTGATGGAATAAAGTGATACGCTTTGGGGTTGGAATCTTCTCTGTTTCCGGAAGGTGGACCGGAAGCATTTCATATTCAATTTGCGGAGTCGATAAACCCAAAAATGCTTTTTTGATCATGATTCAACCTTTTTCATGCAAAGTTTGCAGCTTAGAGCAGATGACATAATGCGCATTCTTTTTCTGTTGGACCGGCTTCAAATTCCTGGTGGCAACCCGTACACTGCATATGAAAAGCGTCCGCGCGTTTGGGCATATCTTCATCCCCTTCTTCAGGATCATGGCACTCCCCGCATGGGTTTGGCTGATCATATTCACCACCCAAAAGCTCATGATGGCAATCTTCGCAAGAAAGGCCATAGCCCAATTCAGATGAGTGCGTTTTATGATCAAAGAGGACGTTGCCCGCCGCAACCGTAAACCTCAAGCGCAGTGGCTCTTCGGGTGCCTGCAACGGAAAGGCAGCGTAGCTGATCGCACCAAGAACCAACAAGCAAACGGCCACTGCATAGGCCAGCTTCAATTCATTTTTTGAGAACATCTTATATCCGTATCTTCTTTGGGTTGCCTGTTAATTTCATGCCCGAAAAAACCAAGCACCGACTACCATAATGGTGTAAAGCTTTCAAGGTATTTTTCTGAATAAGTTAGTCTGTCATTAATAAATTTATTGATAAATTTTAATAACTTCAAAAATGATCCCAGCAGGAGCAAAATCAATCGCAGGTTTTAGATTGCGGCCTGCGACGAGCTCAGCCGTGTCGATTGCAGATTGAAATATCAAACATATCGCCTATTCAAAATCCGAAATCCGCAATCTGCATTCCGAAATATTAAGTACGCCATCACTCCAAAGTTTTTATAGCACCTGACTTTCCGTGCCCGTATCTTTGATCCGTGTTGCGATGCTTGCGGCCGCGTCTTTGTTATAACACGTCAGGCAGCAGGACAGGCAACGGTTGCTTTCGTTCTTGGCAGAATTTTCTGTAAGTACTTGATCTACTTCAATAAATGAACATATCCGTTCTTCGACCGGTAGTTCCGGCATGGGCGCTCTGGGGTTTTTGATGACCCCGGGCACATGATCGAATAAGGTTTCAGCGATCAAATCCTTGCCCAATTCTTTGGCCTGTGCGCTAATTTTTTGTCCCATGACATACTGGTGGATCGATCGCGCGGCACGTCGCCCACCGCCGATTGCGTCTACTACCAAAGCCGGTCCGGTGGCCGCATCTCCGGCTGCGAATAAATACGGGATGTTGGATTGCAGCGTTGCGGGATCCACATCAATCGTGTTCCAGCGTGTGGTTTTCAGCTCTGCCAGGCGCTTGCGAGAACGTTCGGTAAAGGAAATCTCGGGGGATTGACCGATGGCGGTGATGACCATGTCGGTTTCCAGCAGGGTTTCGGTACCTTCGATGGGAACCGGCCGGCGTCTGCCACTGGCATCGGGTTCTCCGAGTTTCATTTTTAAATACTCTAAGTGGGTAACGTTGCCGTCTTCATCGCCTTTAACTTCGACCGGAGCCGCCAGAAATGAAAATTGAACCCCTTCGTGTTCAGCTGCATCGATTTCGACCGGATTGGCGGGCATTTCTGCCCGGGTGCGACGATAAACGATAGACACTTTTTTGGCGCCCAGGCGAATTAAATTGCGGGTACAATCTATGGCCGTATTGCCCCCACCGATAATCGCTGCGGTATGACCGATGGGAATGGTTTCTCCGGCGGCCAGACGGGATAGAAAATCGATTCCGGTATAACAGCCTTTAAGATCTTCGCCTTTGACGCGCAGGCTGGCATCTTTCCATGCCCCGATACCCAGAAAAATAGCATCGAATCCGGAGGCGACTAAAGAACTTAGGTCAAAATCCTGGCCGAATCTTACATTGGTGTGGAAATCGATCCCCAGATTCAGAATGCCATCGATTTCCCAGTCCAGAACTTCTTTGGGAAGACGATACTGGGGGATACCATAGCGCAACATACCCCCCAGTTTCGGCATCGCTTCAAAAATGCTGACCTGATGGCCAAGCCGCCGCAGAAAATATGCACAGGTTAATCCGGCCGGTCCGCCCCCGATGACCGCGATGCGTTTGCGGGTTTGGGGGGCCATGGGTATGGGCAGTCGTTCTTTGGAATTCATCTCATAATCGGCGACAAAGCGTTTCAATTGATTGATGGACACCGGCTCATCCTCGATTCCCCGACGGCAGTTGATCTCGCAGGGATGCGGGCACACTCGCCCGCAGGACAGCAGAAATGGATTTCGCTCCCGGATGGTATTGACGGCGCCTTCATAGTCGCCTTCGCGGATTTGAGCGATGTAAAGGGGGATGTCTATTTCGGCCGGGCAGGTTTGGCGGCAGGGGGCCAGCCGATCGTCACTGCAATTGAAGTGCATCAGGCGTTCGGACATGGTTTTGACCTTCATGACATATTTTGGGCAAACCGTTTCGCAGGCACCGCATCCGACACAGTTTTCTTCCACCACCACCGGGTAGCCCTCAGGGCCCATCTTCAATGCATTGAACTGACAGGCATCAATACAGTCGCCCAGTCCGATGCACCCAACGCTACATTCCCGCTGCCCTCCGGACAGAGTCGCCTGAGCTCTACAGCTGTTGATTCCGAGGTAAACAAATTTGTCTGCAGCGCGCAGGCCGCCACTGCAGGGATTATATGATTTGGGTGACTCCGCCAGGCCCACCTCAACCCCCATGACCTCAGCGGCTTTGATAGCTGATTCCGGACCGCCCACGATGCAAACGTTGGGCTCGGCTGTACCGGCCACAACCGCCACGGCTGCTGCAGAACATCCGGTGTAACCGCATCCGCCGCAATTGGCTCCTGCAAAACAGGCTTCAACCTGGGCAATGCGCGGATCCTCATATACATAAAAGATTCGGGATGCCGCCGTTAATATGGCGGCGCAGACAATCCCCAATCCGAGCATGAAAATAATTCCCTCAGTCATCGTATCTCCTTGCCAATTCCTTCACCGTATCAACGTATTAAGGTATGGTCGATCCGCTCCAGCCAAATCGGCAAATCCGGCTTAAAATCAAAAGGATTCTAATTATCATTTCATTACAGGGATTTCAAGCCCAAAAATGAGGTGTCAGGTGTCGGGTGTCAGGTGTCAGGTTTCAAAAAAGGCGGGTAGGATAGGAAGCTATAAAGCTGGAAAGCTGGAAGGCCAGGAAGCTGAAAAGCTAAATTATTTGCAAGACTTTCAGCCTTATAGCCTCCAAGCTTCCCAGCTTCCAAGCTTTGAGCCACGGGCTATTTAGCTGTCACTTGAAACCATTACCCGTTATTTCTAACTTTTGGAGGGGCGGTTTTGAGGGTCCTGATTACAAACGCCGCAAATATTGCAGGTTTCAACCCGGCAGGCAGGGGAGGGCTGCGCTTTTAAAGCCCGCTTAAATTCTTGCTGTAAAAAAGATTTTTTGATCCCCTGGTCAATAAAATCCCAGGGAAGCTGCTCATCGACATCGCGATCCCGGAGTACATAAAAATCCGGGTTGACGGATGTGGCTTTAAGGGTTTGGGCCCAGTTGCCGTTATGGGTGTGAGCCAGCTGCAGGATATCGGCGACTTTGCGGTCCCCCCGCGAAAACAGGGCCTGAATATAGGCCCAGCGCGCTATATCCGAATGAATGCGCATATTGGGAACCTTTTTCAATTCATTTTTAATTTTTTGAATCTTTTTTTTGAGCGAGCCGACCTCATCCATGGCCACCCATTGAAAGGGGGTAAACGGTTTGGGCACAAAGCAGTTTAAGCTGATCGTGATTTCTCCGATACGTTTTCGGGATCGGCTGGATTTTAAAAAGCCATGCTTGATTTTTTTGCACAGCCCTATGATCGCGTCAACATCATCTGCGGTTTCGGTGGGAAGCCCGATCATAAAATACAGCTTTAAGTTGGGGATATCATTTGCAACCAGGGTGTCGGCGGCCGTTAGGATCGCTTCTTCGCTAATTCCTTTATTGATGACCTTGCGCATGCGCTCTGATCCGGCATCCGGCGCTATCGTCGCTGTTTTTACGTTGCTGTGTTTCAGGGCCGACAGCAATTCCCGTGATAACCCGTCTGCCCGCAACGAACTAAATGATATCCGTATTTCCTTATCAAGGTATTGACCGCACAAATCACCGATTCCGGGAAGATCGGAGACCGCCGAGCCCACCAGACCGATGCGATCCGTAAGGGAAATCCCCAGATCTATATTTTCGGCCAGCAACGAAATCGGCCTGAAACGCGGCGGCCGATAAATAAAGCCGGCACTGCAGAAGCGGCAGCCGTGGGGACAGCCTCTGCCGACCTCGATAAGATAGGTCCGGTCAAAGGTTGTATCGGGCGTCAAAATGGCGCTGCAGGTGGCGGTGTGGTCCAGATCCTGTAGATACGTCCGCTGGATGGTGGGGGGAACATCTTCGAGCGCGTCAAAGGATGCGATGGTGCCATCCCGCTTATAATCGACACTGTAAAAGGCCGGCACATAAGCACCTGGCACGTTACGGGCGATGGTTTTCAGCGCTGCGCGCTTGTTGTTTCCGGGCTCAAAGTCTTCCAGAAAACGGGGCAGCATGGCCTCGGCCTCACCGATGAGGAAACAATCGAAAAAGGCGGCAATCGGCTCCGGATTCAAAAAGCTGGTTACGCCGCCGGCGATCAGGAGGGGATCCTGATCACGTCTTTGGTCGGCTCTTAAAGGCAGACCTATTTTTTCAAGAATGGAAAGAATATGGGGATAATCGTTTTCAAAAGAAAGCGAAAAGGCAATTACATCGGTGTCTGAAAGCCGTTTCCCGGATTCGAAGGTCTTCAGGGGCGCTGTTTGCGGTGGGGATGTTTCCGGCAGGAAGGCGCGTTCACACACCACATGATCATATTCATTTAGCAATCGATAGACGCTCTGAAAACCAAGATTGGACATGCCCACATGATATCGATTGGGATAGACCAGCGCGACCCTGATTCGGCCGCGCCAGGATTTTCGAATGGTGCCAATCTCAGTTTCAGCCGATGGCCCGTCAGATTTTCGAGCTTTTAAAGTCATGGGTCTTACCTCACCCGGACCGGCTGCAACCGCAAAGGATAAATAAATCACGAAAGCACGAAAGTACGAAAACACGGAAGGCGAATAATAAAAATTTCGTGTTTTCGTGAGGAACAATATTTTCACAAAAATGTGAAAAATTGCAATTTAACAACTAAAAATAAATATCATGCTTGCGGAGTAAAATCAAAGCCTGACCCTCTGGGTCAGGCTTCTGTAATGTTTGATTACCTATGTGGATTTTGTTTATTATTCAAACATTAAAATGGCGCTTTCCGATCCATAGTCAATCGCTAACCCATTTCTGGTTTCAGGCGAATAAATTTTTGTTTTATTGGTTTGATTGATGAAAATGCTTTATTCGTTTAAATTGGTTTGATTAGTTGTATTTGTTAAAGCAAACCAATTGAACCAATTGAACTAATTTAACCAATAAAACAAGTCCCTTTTTCCGTGAACCTGACTGAAAATGGAAGTGACATTTGCCAGCGGACAACGGACTACCGCCAACGGACATTTCTAATCCGCTTTGCGCCTTAAAAAAGTCGGCACATCCAGCTCACTATCCTCCGGCATCAATCCCTGGTGCCCTCTGTAAATGG
>JASFGM010000110.1:0-7551 GCA_050123755.1 Desulfobacterales bacterium | reverse complement strand
CCGCTTCCTTTGGAATTCACGATTTTAGGCTATGTGCCCGAACCGTGGCAACCTTCCGATGCAGCGGCAATCCAGTATGTCATGGCGGTAGATCTCAACACGGCCTTTAGCGTTGAGATGCTGCATGCGGCTGTTACCGAAAAATTTGGAGAAGAGGTGGCCCGGGAGATCTTTCCGGATTATGCCGACGGATATCCGACGATTATCCCGCAGGGCTCTGCTGCACTTGATTTTCTTGAAACGCTGAATCTGGCCAGAGCGGTCCGTGGTACCGAGGGAGGTGGCGCCAGCAACTCCTGGGTTGTCTCCGCAAAGAAGTCGGCAACCGGCCAGCCGATCTTTGCCAACGATCCCCATTTGGGCCACCGGGCGCCGGGTATCTGGTATGAAGCGCATGTGGTGTCGCCTTCGATGAATGTCTCCGGTGCATTCCTGCCTGGCGTACCGTTTGCCATCATTGGCGCCAATGAGCATGTGGCCTGGGGCTTTACCAGCGTTGCCGCTGACGATGCGGATTTCTACATCGAGAAGATAAATCCCGTCAATTCCAACCAGTATGAGTTTATGGGGCGCTGGGAAGACATGACCATCAAAGAAGAAGTCATCAAGGTGAAGGATTCCGATGATGTAAAATTCAAGATCAGACTCACCCGCCATGGCCCGATCATTGATGAGATAAACCAGTATAAAGAACCCCAAAATACGGCCCTTGCCATGCGCTGGACCGCATACGATGTGCTATATGCGACCCCATTTTACCACCTCAACACCGCGCGGAGCATAGATGATATCGAAAAAGCAGCGGCGCATTTCAAATGCCCCGGTCAAAACTGGGTGTATGCAGATGATCAGGGCAACATCGGTTATTGGGCGGCTGTCGCAATCCCCATTCGAGAAGGATTTTCCGGAGCGCTTCCGGTTCCCGGCTGGGACGGCAAACATGAGTGGAAAGGCTATGTTCCAACCGGGCAGCAGCCGCACCTTAGAAATCCAGACCGGGGATGGATCGCCACGGCCAATAACAAACATGTCGGCGATGATTACCCTTATCCCATATCGCACTATTATGCCATGCCGGATCGATTTGTACGCATAAAGGAGATGATCACCGCCAAGCAGAAGCTTGACAGCCGGGACTTTGCCAAAATGCAGGCGGATTTCTATGTCGTGCTTGCCAGAGAGTGGGTCCCCTTGATGCTGGAAGCGCTATCCGGAAAACAGTTTTCAGAAAAAGAAAAAAAGGCTGTCGCTGCCTTAAGGAGCTGGAATTTTACGGCTGGCTCCGAAGACATCGCCCCCACGGTGTTTCATGCAACCGTCAATGAAATGGTTAAAAACATGTTTCAAAAAAGGCTCGGAAACGATCTTTATGGTCAATACCTTAAAAATAGCTATGTGATATTTAACACCATGCGAAATCTGATTGCCGCGGGCCAGAGCCGCTGGTTTGATGATCCGGATACGGATGAAAAGGAAGGCATCAAGGAGCTTATCGGCAAAAGCTTCACCGACGCCGTCGCCTATCTTGATGAAAAAATGGGTTCAAATGTTGATGATTGGAAGTGGGGCAAACTTCACACCCTG
The DNA here is from genome assembly GCA_050123755.1 of Desulfobacterales bacterium. Lineage (GTDB taxonomy): Bacteria > Desulfobacterota > Desulfobacteria > Desulfobacterales > JAHEIW01 > JAHEIW01. The sequence continues at coordinate 5,967 of JASFGM010000110.1, read as the reverse complement.
ACCCTTTACCACCCCTTCGGTAGGAGTTCGTCTTTGATGGGATACTTCATGAACATCGGGCCGTACACCATCGGCGGCAGTTTCGCCACCGTAAATCCGCAGCCTTACAAATTAACAGAGCCCTGGGAAGGATACCACGGCGCCTCGCTGCGCTATATTGTCGATTTTGCCGATCGCAAAAATTCGCGCCGGGTAATACCGGCGGGAATTTCGGGGAATTTTATGAGCCCTCATTACGACGATCAGGCCGAACTCTGGCGTACGGGGAAATACAGACCGTTTGTGCTGGATCGGGAAAGTGTCGAAGCGGATGCGCGCTACAGAATGAAAATGCTGCCGGGATAAAAGCTTCTTTAGAAGTGGTTTCAAAACCTCAGATCAGGTTCAAGGGCAAGGCGCAGGCCGATCGAGAAAGCGCAGCATACATGGGTATGTGAGCATTTATCGGAGGCCTGCAACGCAGCCATTGGGCCTTAGATGGGGTTTTGAAATCACTTCTAGATCAAGCCCTTCTTGGTTGCTAATTGTTCGATCTCTTTAACAGACATGCGATCCAATTGTTTAACCGAGATACCCAACTCAGCTGCCGCCGATTGCTTTAATGGCTTTGCTTTCGAGCTGTTTAAAAAATCATTCGAATTGGCAAAAGGCGCATCTAATTTATCTTTCTGATTTGCAGGTTCATCTGCCTCAATTTTGCCGCCTTTTCTTTTTGAATACCAAAGCATAAGATTCAGCGCAACGACCACAATTCCAAGTATAAGTAATAAAAGTTTCATTTTTTGACCATCCCTAATGACTTATTGGCATTTATTACGAATACTTTAGCACCGAATTGAAATGCCAATTTTAGGTTGGCGAACCTAGCGGTGGTGAAAGCTTGGAGATGCGGTTGATTAAATGGAGCTGAGATAATATGGTGACGCCAATGATCAAAAATCTATAGAAGATTCTCGAATCCCACAATCTGCACTTTTTATAAAGCGTGAGCGGAAAGTAAAGATGAATTTGTCATTCGCCGATGTGCAATATGACCTTCGTTCCGGAATTGTCGAGCTCAAGGCCGGGCATCCGGATCTTGCATTGTTGCCTGCGGCCGGATTGATGCAGGCCACTCAAGTTATACTCGAGCGGGAGGCGCCGCAAGCCTTATCTTACGGCGCTGAGCAAGGACCCGATTGTTTGATTCAGCAGCTGTGTGGCTGGTTGGAGCGTATGGAGGGTGCAAGCCCTCCCCCGGAGCAAATAATGATTACCGGAGGTGCCTCCCAAGCACTGGATATGCTCTGTTTGCTGTTGACCCAGCCCGGAGATATCGCCCTGGTGCAGTCCCCGACATACCATCTGGCGTTGCGCGTGCTGCGCGATCACTATCTGGAGTTATTATCGGTTCCAAGCGACAATGCGGGCCTGCAGGTTGATGCCCTGGAAGAGACGCTAAAGTCGCTCCAGGGACGGGAAAAACAGCCGCGTCTTCTCTACCTGGTGTCGACCTTCAACAATCCGACCGGTATTACGCTTGACGCCGAGCGTCGTAAAGCGCTGGCAGATCTGGCCCGGCAATATGATTTAATCGTGGTGGAGGATGATGTCTATTATCAACTGTGGTATGACCAGCCGCCGCCGCCATCGATCTACAATCTGTCAATTTCTGATTCGGTCATACGCCTGGGATCTTTTTCCAAGATTCTGGCGCCGGGACTGCGCCTGGGGTGGATGACGGCCGCACCCCAGATCGTGCAGCGTTGTGTTCAAAGCGGTGTCCTGGATAGCGGCGGCGGCCTGAATCATTTTAGCGCGCATGTCGTCGCCGCCTTCATTGAGTTGGGGTTGCTGGATGACCACGTTGAGACCTTGCGTGCCAAATATCTAGAGCGCCGCAATCTGCTAATCGATGCCCTCGCGGATCATTTGCCCAAAGATTGTCATTGGATGACACCGCACGGCGGGTTTTATGTATGGTTGCGCTTGCCACAGGAGATAAATAGCACTGTGTTTTTGCGCACCGCAGAAGATGCGGGTGTATCGTATATACCGGGCGTCAGGTTCTATGCTCAGGGTGGTGGGGAAAACTACTGTCGCCTAAACTTTACGATGGTCTCGCTCAATGAGTTAGAAGAAGGCGCCTACCGGCTGGGTTCAGCATTAAGTCAGTATCGGAAGTTAATCTAAATCAGGTAATCCATAGTGAGAGGCTTCAATTAATTTTGGACCAACGGATTTTTTGTTGCGTGTTACGTGTTGCGAGTTGCGAGTTATGAACCGCAGCATTTGGTTTGCAATATTTTAACCCGCAACTCGGAACGCGAAACTCGAAACGCTTCAATCGGCGGTGTTATTTCTATAAAGTATCGAACCATTTTTTGTCTGCCAGAACAACGGAAGTTTCGGCCTGCCGTGCAGAAATCGACCAGTATTTCTCGAGCAAGCGATCCTTTTCCATGGGGGGCACTTGCTTGAAGCCATTTTTTTCATAAAAACGAATCGCCCAGGCGGCATCCGCCCAGGTGCCGATTAGCATCGGGCGATCGGTCTGCCGGCAAAGCTCGGCCAGTAATTGTTTTCCAATACCCTTGTGTTGTTGCGCAGGACGCACATAGGCATGCCGAATAAGGGTAACGTCTTGAATATCCTGAATCCCCATGACAGCGATCAGCTCGCCTGCGGCTTCAAAGCCCCAAAATACAACGCCCTTATCGATTTCATGCCTTAGCTCATCTTCAGGCATATACGGCATTTTCCAACAATCATCGGGAATGACACCCTTATACTTTTGGGCGGCTTCATTGATAATGGCATAAAGAATCTCAAAATCCCTATGATGGCATTGACGAATCATGGACTTTCCTTTTAAAAGACAATCGATTAAATTATAATGAGCTAAAATGCCTAAAGTTAAGGAATTCTGTCATTTTTATAAAAAGATGGAGCACAGCGATACCATAACTTTAGGCACTTCTAACTCGAGATAGCTTAAAGTCTGTCAAATATCAAGCAACATAAAAAGAGGAATTTTCGACCGTGATACGGTTCATATCGGGTGGGCTTCTCTGGGTATGTCTGGCCCCAGTGTTCTATGCTGCCATGAGTGCGGCAGCCAAATTAGCCGGAGCCAACGTGAGTGTTTGGCATATTGGGGTGGGTCGCTTTGGTCTTGGCCTCCTGGTGCTCCCGCCGATTGCCAAGGCATTAGGACTGAGCCTTTGGGGTAAGCAGCGCTTTCTTCTTACCGTAAGAGGGCTATGCGGTTCGGTTGCATTCCTGCTTTTAGTGGCGTCCCTGCAGCGGATTCCGCTTTCTGTGGCATTGATACTTTTCTACCTGTATCCGGCCTTTACAGCCCTTTTGTCGCCCTGGGTCGCGGGCGAGCCCACCGCCCGGATCGCATGGCTTTTTATTTGCTGTGCTTTCATCGGCATCATCCTGATCCTATGGCCGTCTGAAACCTCCGCAGCTTTGAACCTGGGCCATTTATTCGCTGTCATTGCTTCGGTTTTGTGTGCGCTTACCCTTCTTCTGGTCCGGCGATTAAGCAAGGACAACAACATCTACACCCTGTTTTTCTATCTTTGCCTAACCGGCACAGCGGCCGGTCTGGGGCCTTTACTCATGCAAGCGGCGCCAATTCTACCCCAGCAAACAGCCGGCTGGTTGGGCATTGCCGCCGTGGCTGTTTTTTCAATCGGCGCACAGCTTTCCATCAACCAGGCCTTAGTGCGCATTCCGGCACCGAAGGTAAGCGTTATGATGACCGCCGAAGTGCCGCTGGTTGCCGCATTTGGCGTGCTTTATCTGAATGAGCCGCTCGGCTGGCAGCTGATCCTCGGCGCCTTGCTGATCTTTAGCAGTGGAATTGGCCTAAATCTCCTGCCGGACAAATCAACCGTAAACTGATCGGTTGTATCATTTTAAAGAACCACCGGAGGCTTTTGTTTTCCAAACCCGGTGGCTTGTTCAAAAGCATAAGCCAGCTGCAATACACCCAGGTCGTCCTGGTGCCGGCCTACAATCTGGACTCCCACAGGCAGGCCGTCCTTTGTGAAACCACAGGGTACCGAGATTGCCGGAAGACCTAGCGTGGAGATATAGTAGCAGGACTTCATCCAGTCGATGTAGGTTTCCAATTTTTCAGCATTAATCTCTTCGATGTAACGCTGCTTTACGTCGAAAGGCGGCACCTGGCTTACCGGAAGGATCAAAAACGCATAGGTCTCCATGAATTTTCTAACGTGGTGATAAAGCTCGGTTCGTTTGCGCTCTACCTGCCCGATCTGTGGGCCGCTGAGCTTTAGGCCCTCTTCGATATTCCAGATTACGGAATCTTTTATTTTGTCACGGTGGGTCTCCAGCAGTTCGGAATGAACCAGCTCAAAGTACCAGGCGCGCCAAACCTTGAAAATTTCATCTGCATCTTTGAAATCCGGTTCGCAGTTATCTATGCGGCAGCCCAGATTCTCGAACACCGGCCGCTGTGCCTCGATGACGCCTGTCACCTGGGGATCCACGGGTAGCCCCCCCAAATCACGACTCCAGGCAACGCACACGCCTTTAAATTTTCGTTCCAGGGGTTGCGCAAACAGGCTGCCGGGCGCATTGATCGCTATGGGGGAACGCGGGTCGGGTCCGGCAATCGCGCTCAGCATCAGGGCGGTATCTTGGACGGATCGGGCCATCGGTCCTTCTACCGGGATCGTAAACCATTCCACATAGCTGGGCCAGGTGGGCACTCTGCCGGGGGCGGGTCGCAACCCCACCACATTGCAGAAGTTAGCGGGATTGCGCAGTGAGCCGCCCATGTCGCTGCCATCGGCGATGGGAATCATCCCGCAGGCCAAGGCTACTGCCGCTCCGCCACTGCTGCCCCCGCAAGTCCTGGAGGTATCATAAGGGTTGAATGTTTCTCCGAAGACCTCGTTATATGTTTGAGAGCCGGCACCGAATTCGGGGGTGTTGGTCTTACCGACAGTGATGGCACCGGCTTGCTTTAGGCGTTCGACAATTAAGCCGTCTTCTTCGGGAATAAAGTCCTTGAAAACCAAAGAGCCAAAAGTCGTTCGGATGCCCTTTGTTAGAATTAGATCTTTGTGTGCAATTGGAAGACCGTGCAGGGGTCCCACATCTTCACCACGCACCAGCGCATTATCGGCAGCCCGGGCCTGTTCCAGAGCCTGTTCCGGCAGGAAGGTAACAATCGCGTTTACCTTCGGATTAATTCGCTCGATTTGTGCCAGGTGCGCTTCCATCACCTCAAATGCGGATAATTCCTTTGAGCGGATACGGCAGGCCATCTCTGTAGCAGTTAGAAAACAGATCTCTTGATTTGTCATGATGGTCTCCATTTTAAAGGTTTGCCGGTTTAGCCCGTTGCGCCTGTTAAAAAAGGAAGAATTTCCGATTTTATATTTTACGGGCAACAGGGTAACGGGCTCAACGGGTTCAACCCATTAGAGGTGGCAAGCAACCCAGTGCCCGTCGCGCATATCCTGTAATGGGGGCTCCTGTCGGGAGCATCCTTCTTTTTATTCCGGGCAGCGTGTATGAAAAGAACACCCTGGGGCGGATTAAAGGGGCTGGGCACGTCTTCTTGAAGAATGCCTCGCAAATAACATACTCAATCAGTTTTTGCACGCTTAAATCGGCAAGGAATTCCTGTAAAGGCCCAGCACCTCTTATTCCGGAATTTTCTCATTGATCCTAGAGTGGAAGGTATGCCATAGTTTTCGGGTAAAACCGTTGGATTCAAAAACATTGACCATTTCCGATTCTGATTAAAGCACACACCGTTTTATAAAACCCTAAAAATGTATAGAGGTCTTGTAATGGAAAATATCCATCAACTGGTGAGTGAACACAAAGATCTAATCATTAAAATGCGTCGTGACCTGCATCGGATTCCTGAAACGGCTTACACCGAAAAGAAAACTTCCGCCTATGTGGCCGATTATTTAAACAGCCTGGGCCTCGAAG
>JASFGM010000109.1:0-7586 GCA_050123755.1 Desulfobacterales bacterium | reverse complement strand
GAGATCACCTCCGACTCGTGCAAAATTCAGATAACAAAAGGTGCAATCAAGCCATGCATTTATAGTTGACCTTGGATAGATAATCAACTGAATTCTATCTCATTTTTAGATTATTGAAAAATTGAACAAGAACTCATCTCAAAAATGTGGATTCGGGTTCCCCGCTAAAGCGGGATTTCACATCTTGACTTAATAAATATATGTGTTCATCAGGGCCCCGCTGAAGCGCGATTACATATCTAATCTTAATAAATTAATGTATGCGTCAAGGCGTGGAATGGCTCAAAAGTCGTGTGTCCGAGCATATACGATAGTATGTGAGCATTTCGAGCCGACACACAACACAGCCATGGGCACTTAGACGCATTTTTGAGATGAGTTCAAAAGGAAATAATTGACACCTTTACATGGTATACAGTATACAGATTGCACGCAGAGTCGCTGGTGGTCAAAGATAATTATAATAAATTAAAACCTTAAATAAACATCGCTTCTTTGTTTGAAACCTCTATTAACACAAATTTTTAGAAAAAGGACACACGACCATGACGAAAGCCAAAACACATCAGAGTGAATTAGAAAGGCTAGCGTCGCTTGAGCAACGGGCTGAAGGCGGCGGCGGTCAAAAAGCAGTCGACCGCCAGCGCGAAAGGGGCAAATTGACTGCCAGGGAACGTTTGAACCTGCTTTTTGATTTGGACAGTTTTGTGGAGGTCAACAAATTAGCCGAAAGTCAATCGATCGACTTTGGCATGCAGGAGAAAAAAGTGCCCGGTGATGGAGTGGTTACGGGTTATGGAACGATAGAAGGCCGGCTGGTGTTCGCCTATGCTCAGGATGTCACGGTTCTGGGCGGATCCGTGGGCACAATCCACGGACAGAAGATCTGCAGCATAATGGATGAAGCCATAAAAGTGAAAGCCCCCCTGGTGGCTTTAAATGATTCCGGCGGCGGCAGATTACACGAGGGCTTTTTCGCTTCCAGAGGCGTCGCCGGCATGTTTTATCGTAATACGGCCGCCTCAGGTCTTATTCCTCAAATTACCGGCATGATGGGCTCCAGCGCGGGTGTGGCTGTATATTCACCCGCATTGACCGATTTTATTGTCATGGTAAAAGGCAAAAGTCACATGGTGATAACCGGGCCCGGGATCATCAAATCAGTGACCGGCGAAGACATCAGTCTGGAAGAACTCGGTGGCGCCAAGGTCCACAGCGAGATCACCGGAACGGCCCATTTCGTCGCCGACAGTGATGAAGAGTGCCTTGAGGTTATTAAAAAACTGATCGGTTATCTGCCTTCGAATAACAGTGAGAACCCTCCGGTTGTGGATACCGGCGATGATCCTGAACGCATTGATAAAAAACTTAAGGAAATCGTCCCCGCTAACTTTAGAAAATCCTATGACATGCGCCAGGTTGTCGAACGGGTTGTCGACCAGGGAACATTTTTTGAAGTCCTGCCCAGATATGCCCTGAATATTATCATCGGCTTTGCCCGCATGGATGGCCATGTCGTCGGAATCGTTGCCAATCAGCCGCGCATCAAGGCCGGATGTCTGGATGTCGATGCATCCGACAAAGCCGCCCGCTTCATCCGTTTTTGTGACGCGTTCAATATCCCTCTGATCAATTTTGTGGACGTCCCCGGATATTTCCCCGGTGTTGCCCAGGAGCATGCCGGCATTATCCGTCATGGAGCCAAAATGCTCTATGCGTATTCAGAGGCAACCGTACCCAAAATCACCCTGGCTCTGCGCAAGGAGTACGGCGGTGCCGTGATGGGGATGTGTTGTGTCGGCATGGGGGTCGATATGATGTTGGCCTGGCCGATTGCTCAACTTGTTGTACTAGATACGGCCGCAGCGGTGGATTTGATATTTCGCAAAGAAATAAAAGCTGCAGAAAAACCGGAGGAACTTCGACAGCAAAAAATCGAAGAATATGATTATAAATATTCGAATCCTTACCATGCCGCATCCAATCTGCTGGTAAACAGTGTAATTAAGCCCAAAGAAACGCGCCCGCAGTTGATCAAGGCGTTGAGAATGCTGCGCAACAAGCAGCGCCCCGAACTAAACAAGCGGCATGGAAACATCCCGCTGTGAAATTTAGATTCCCTTTAGAGTTTCAGTAGCATTAGTAATATAAAGTGTTAAATAGTTAGATATTAAATCCGAATCTCGAAACAAATTCTAAATTCTAATTTTAGAATGACCAAAAAGTTGCAGACTGCTGGTTGCTCGTATTAAAATAATTTTTTCTAGTTTTGGTCATTGGAGTTTTGACTATTGTTTCGAATTTCGATATTCGGATTTCGTATTTACCATTATGACACACAGCAAGCTTTCGCACCGATAGCTAAAAAAATTTCTTAATGCAAGGAGACACAGGAAAGGATTAGCAGTATGGACTATGATCTGACCAAAGAACAACAGTATATTCAAAAAGCAGCCCGTGAATTTGCGATGGGCGAGTTTCCCGATGTTGCCCGAGAATTTGACATCAACGAAACCTTCCCGGAAAAAATTCTCAAAAAAGCGCGCGAATTGGATCTGGTCGGACTATTCATCCCGGAAGAATACGGCGGGCCCGGACTCGGTTTTTTCGAGCAGGCTTTGGTGCTGGAAGAGTTCTGGAAAGTGGATCCGGGTATCGCCCAGGAGCTTTGCTCGGTGTCATTTGGCGCCGAGGAACTGATCCTCTTTGGCACTGAAGAACAAAAAAGGAAATACCTGCCGCAAATATTTACCGGCAGCGGCATTTTAGGCTTTGCCATTACCGAGCCGGATGCCGGCAGCGACACGGCTGCAGCTACCACAGCAGCTGTTAAGGATGGCGATGAGTATGTCATCAACGGCAGTAAAGTGATGATTGGCAACGGAACGGTGGGAACGCATATGCTGGTTTACTGCCTTACCGATCCGGACGCGCAATCGAAAACCGGACGGCACAGCATCATTCTGGTAGAAACGGATCGTGAGGGGTATAAGGCCGATCCCATGCACGGCAAGATGGGGCTCAGGGCTTCAGATACGGCAGCAATTTATTTTAACAATTGCCGCGTCCCCCGGGAAAATCTGATCGGCGCAGAAGGCAATGGCTTTATTCAGTTGATGAAATTTTTCGACCATTCCCGGGCATATGTTGCCGCCCACGGTGTCGGCCTGGCTCAAGGTGCCCTGGATATGGCGGTGAAACATGTTAAGGGCAGACAGCAATTCGGCCGGCCGATAGGCGCTTTTCAGAGCACCCAGTTTAAGATCGCCGAAATGGCCACCAAGGTCGAAACCGCCCGCAACATGACATATAAATCGGCCTGGTTGCTCGATCAGGGCAAGCCGGATACGAAACTAACAGCCATGGCCAAAATGTATGCCTGCCATGTTGCCGTCGAAGTCGTCGATGAAGCATTGCAGTTGCACGGCGGCTACGGCTATTTTAACGACTACGATATCGAACGCTTTTATCGCGCCGCCAAAGTACTGGAGATTTATGAAGGAACCAAGGAAGTTGAGAAGATAATTATTTCGCGTGAGGTATTGGGGAAGTTATAAGAAAAAACGATCAATCTATAATTCTTTATAGCCCGCTTCCAGAGCCTTGACGGAGGCGTTCAGCAGTTTTTCCCGGCCACGAAATTTCCGCTTCAGAACCCTTTTAATATCTGTCAATGAACAGAACAAGTTTATCCTGGCCTTCGAAATCCGACCGGCCCTCGCCAGCGCAAAACCCAGCACAATCAGGTTGGCCGACTTCGGATTGGAAATTTCTTGAGCGAGTTTGTCCGCATCAATAGCACTGGCTGCTATTTTTTTTTCAGCTTTTAAATCATTCTCGCTGTTTATTACGGCCCAGCCGCCTGTTTTTAGAAAGGAGCCGTGCTGGGCGATATTTTCGTCTTTCAAAACCAGCAATCCGTCGGCCTTAAACGGTCGGATCAAGGGGCTTGAAAAATCGCCGACTTTTAAATGCGACACCACCGTGCCACCGCGCTGGGCCATACCGTGGGTTTCTGAAGTAAAAACCGCCAAGCCTTTATTGATGGCCGCTTCCGCCAGCAGGCCCGTAATAAACAGAACCCCCTGCCCGCCCACGCCACTGATAAGGATTTGCTGTCTAATCGTCTTCTTACTCATTGCCGCCTCTTTAGTCGATTTAGGTTCTAATAACCAATAACGAATAACAAATAACTATTCAATCTTACCCTTTTTTGACGATCGCCCCTTTGGGGCAGACGTTGAGACACACGCCGCATGAGGTGCATAGGATGGGATCAATGCTAACATGTTTATCTTCCTTATCGTCATGATAGATAAGGGCCGGACATTCAAAATGCTTGATGCAATATCCACAACCGTCGCATTTTTCATTAATATCTACCGGAATGGATTGGCCGGATCCGCCTTGCCGTGCCCGATGAATAACACATGGATATCTTGAAATAACGACCGCCGGTCCGCTTTTGCGGCTGTATTTTACGGCTTCCTTGACAAGGGAGATAAACTTTTTGAGCTCATAAGGATTCCCTTCGCGGATGAATTTAACACCGCATCCCTGAACCAATGACTCGATATCAACGGTATCGGTGAGCTCGCCGCCGGCCCCATGACCGGTAGCCGGAGTGGGTTGATTGCCGGTCATCGCCGTTGTGCGATTATCAAGGATGACCAACACAAAACCGACTTTTTGGACCACCGCATCAATGAGTGCCGGAACGCCTGCATGGAAAAAGGTCGAATCACCGATGGTTGCCACGATATCCGGTCGTTTTTCTTCATTTTTATATGCATGATAAAATCCGGAAGCCTGACTGATGGCAGCGCCCATACAAAGCACCGTATCGACGGCCCCGAGATTGAGACCCAGGGTATAACAACCGATATCACTGGTGTAGATACCTCTGGGAGCGGCCTTCTTGATTGCAAAAAAACTGGCCCGGTGCGGGCATCCCGGGCACAGGGTTGGCCGCCTGCCCGGAGCAGATTTTATGATAAATTTTTCAGATTTAAGCCCGGCAAATTCGCTGACGATCTCCTGAATCTTTTCGGGGCTAAGTTCCCCCACCTTCGGCACCGTGTTCGATAGCTTGCCTATGACGCGATAGCGGTCGGCCAACTGCATCTCAACAACACCCATGGTCTCTTCGATTACCAGCACCTCCTCATAGGTGTCGATAATATGTGCGATAAATTTGCGATGCAGCGGAAAAGGTTGAATTACCTGATAAAAAGGCATTTTTGACCAGATTTTCAATTCTTTCAAAATATCCTTGGTATGGGCGGCGGCGACACCCGAGGCGATAATCGCCCGGGCGGATTTTGCTTTGGGATTAAGCTTTTTAGGAGTTGTCGGCCTGTAGTTCGCAATGGCGGCAAGTTTTTCTTCCAGCTCCTGATGTAATTGCAGCCTAAATTTAGGTGTCGCCGCCCAACGGGCCGGATTTTTTTCAAACTTTACTTCACGTTTATTTTTCGGAACGGATCCCAGCGTGATATCCTGTCGGGAGTGACACACCCGGGTGGTGGGGCGCACCATCACAGGCGTTTTAAAGGATTCGGATAGTTCATAGGCAACTCCCATCAGTTCTTTGGCCTGACGGGGCGAATCCGGATCCAACACCGGTATTTTGGCAAACATGGCCATCAGCCGGCTGTCCTGCTCGGTCTGTGAAGAGTGGGGACCGGGATCATCGGCGCTGATCAAAACAAATCCACCCTTTATCCCCATATAGGCTGCACTCATCAACGGATCCGAAGCCACATTCAAACCAACCTGCTTCATGCTAACCGCGGAGCGCAATCCCGTCTGACACCCGGCATAAGCAATTTCAAAGGCAACTTTTTCGTTAACCGCCCATTGGGTGTGCATGCAAAGCGACGCTTCTTTTTGAAAATAGGCCACAGCCGCAAGAATCTCGGAAGCCGGTGTCCCCGGATACGAGGTTGCAATGGTACATCCGCTTTCGATCAAGCCGCGCGCAATCGCTTCATTCCCCAATAATAATCTTCTTTTGCTCACGAATCTAATTCCTTTCCGTAAATAACCTTACAGAAAACGCTATTAGCCAGAGTATTAACCACAGAGAAAGCGGAGATCGCAGAGTTTAGTTATTTCTTTAAGATCAAGTTTATAAAATTATTTCTAGTTATTTTCTCTGTGGTCTCTGTGGTAAAAAATAAATCCACGTTTTTTTAAATCAAAGTTCAAAAGACGCCACACTTATAATTAGTGGCAAATCTCTCATTTTATCGATAACATCTTCCGGAATCGGCGTGTTGGTCCGCAGAAATATCATGGTCTTGTCACTCTTCTCTTCCAGGCCCACCCGCATGCGGCTGATATTGATATTGTGATCGCCCAGAAGCGTTCCGATACTCCCAATTGCACCGGGTTTGTCATGGTTATGGATTAGCATAAAGCGATCGACCGGCTCCAATTCGAGCCGGAAATTGTTGATATTCACCACCCGTGGATTTTTTCGGCCGAATATCGTCCCGGCAACTTTATTCTTAGCTTTATCGGTAACGGCTCTGACGGTAATCAAATTAAGATATTCCTTTGATTCGGCAGTCCTGGCTTCCGTTATCTTAACACCCCTTTCCTTCGCCAAAACACGGGCGTTGACAAAGTTGACGTCGTCTTTGATCATGGGCGTCATGAGGCCTTTTAAAACTGCGGTTGTGACCGGAGAAAGGTCCAGATCGTCAAAATCACCCGTATATTCGATCAGGATCTCCTTAATCGGCCCCTGGGAAAGCTGGGCCAGCAAACAGCCCATCCGATCGGCGAGGGTTAAATAAGGGTTGAGTTTTTCGAGCAAATCACCGCTGACCGCCGGAACATTGACCGCATTAATAACCGTTTCGGTTTTAAGATAGGCAATGATCTGCTCCGCGACCATAACGGCTACATTGGTCTGAGCTTCCAGAGTGGAAGCACCCAGATGCGGCGTACAGATCACGCGATCAATATCAAAAAGCGGGCACACGCCGGGAGGTTCGCTTTCAAAAACGTCCAGGGCGGCGCCGGCAACCCTGCCGGATTTCAAAGCTTCGTTCAGATCGGCCTCATCAACAATGCCGCCGCGGGCGCAGTTAATGATCATGACACCTTCTTTCATTTGATCAAAAGCCTTCTTGTTAATTAATCCGGCCGTGTCTTTGAGTTTCGGCACATGCACCGTGATATAATCTGATCTGCGGTATAACTCTTCTATGGAAACGGCTTTAAATCCGGCTTTTTCAATCTGCTCAGCCGGAATGTAAGAATCGTGGACAATCACCTGCATCTTTAGACCGCGGGCGCGGTCAGCCACAATGGAGCCGATTTTTCCAAAACCGATAATTCCGAGCACTTTGTTATAAATCTCGCGGCCCTGCAGCTTCTTCTTCTCCCATTTACCGGCCTTTAGCGTTGACGTCCCCCACGGGATGTTGCGGGTCAGCGCCATCATCATCGCTATCGTATGCTCCGCTGTTGTAACCACATTTCCAGTGGGCGTGTTCATGACAACAACACCCTGTTTGGTTGCTTCCGCTAAATCGACGTTATCGAGGCCGATTTAGCGGAAGCAACCAAACAGG
>JASFGM010000108.1:0-7611 GCA_050123755.1 Desulfobacterales bacterium | reverse complement strand
CTGACCAGGTAATCAGAACCTTCCCGGATCTGTCGCACGCGCTTGGCCACCATGTTTACCAATAAAAACCGATTGGTAACTCTTTTTAAACAATCCTCAATCGTAATTCGTGCCACGAAAAAAACCTCCATTTGATGTGTTTTATTGGTTTAATTCGTTTAAATTGGTTTTATTGGTCGGGTTCTGTGGACATCAATAATTAAGTAAAGAATTAAACCAATTGAACCAATCCAACCAATCGAACGAATCAAACAGTCTATAATATCTCTAGCAGTTCGTAACTGCGTTTGCCGGCGGGCACCTGAAGGGTAAGTTCATCACCCGGTTTTCGGCCGATAATCGCTTTTCCGAGGGGCGAGGATATGGAAATACGACCGTTTTCAATGTCCGACTCATCCGGCCCCACCAGCTGGTAGACGACATCTTCACCGGTTTCGATATTTTCAAGAACAACTTTGCTGCCAAAAACAACCCGATCTTTGGGAAGGTTGTCGGTTGCGATAACATCCACGTTTGCCAGTTTAAATTCCAGATCATTAATGCGCCCCTCAATGAATCCCTGACGATCTTTGGCCGCAGCAAATTCGGCATTTTCACTTAAGTCACCGTGAGCACGCGCTTCTTCAATCGCCTTTATGTTTTGCGGGCGTTCATTTTTCTTTAAATTTTCAAGCTCTTTCTTAAGCGCTTCAAAACCTTGCCGCGTAACCGGGATTCGATCCAATTTAATACTCCAGACCGCATTGAGCGTTGGTCGCTCAATACGTTGTTATGGTTATTTGTTATTCAAATACCAAATTCCTCAATCCCTAAATCCCTGAATTCCTCAATTCCTCAATTATCACAGATATTCATCAGCTAAAATTTGAGCAATCTGCACCGTGTTGGTCGCCGCGCCTTTTCTGATATTATCCGCCACAATCCACATGTTGATACCATTGGGGATGGATTCATCATTGCGGATCCGCCCCACCAACGTCAAATCCTGCCCGGCGGCATCGGTGGCCAGCGGATACAAATTTTTCTTAGGATCATCCATCACTTTAACGCCCGGGGTGTTTTCTAACAATGCCTTGACGTCGTCAGCGGATACGGGTTCATTCGTTTCAATATTAACGGATTCGGAGTGACCGAAAAATACAGGCACGCGAACAGCAGTGGCCGTGACGGCGATGGAATCATCCTCCATAATCTTGCGGGTTTCATTGACCATTTTCATTTCTTCTTTTGTATACCCGTTATCCAGAAATGCATCGATATGGGGTAAACAATTAAACGCAATGCGATGCGGGTAGACACTGTTCTCATAATCCAAAAAATTAATCATCGCCCGCGATTGATCAAAGAGTTCATCAATCGCTTTTTTGCCGGTTCCCGATACCGCCTGATAGGTGGAAACCACGATTCGCTTGATGCCGTATTTTTTGTGAATCGGGTGTAGCGCGACCACCATCTGGATCGTAGAGCAGTTCGGATTGGCAATGATGCCTTTTTCGGTATGCTGTGCAATCGCGTGGGCATTCACCTCGGGCACCACCAGCGGGACCTGCGGATCCATGCGCCAGGCACTTGAGTTATCAACAACCACACACCCATCCTTGGCAGCGAAGGGGGCAAATTTTTCACTGGTACCGCCGCCGGCAGAAAAAAGCGCGATATCGATACCTTTAAAGGAATCCGCTTTCATTTCTTTTACATCGATCAGGTCACCCTTGAATCTGAGCTGGCGTCCAACAGAACGACTCGAAGCCAGCAATTGTACAGAATGGGTCGGGAAATTCATCTCTTCCAGACATCGAATCATCTGGTTTCCCACAGCACCTGTGGCTCCGGCAACCGCAATGTTTATTTTTTTCTGAGCCATGTTGATTCCCCTCAAAAAATAATTTAGTCAATCAGGAGACTAAAACCAAGCAGTGTCTTGTCTACAAGTATTTTACAAAATTCGTAATATTGATGGTTTCAGGTTTCAGTGTTCAGGTGTCAGTGAAGTACAGATTAAAGAGAACAGATGACAGCCTGCGACGAGCTCAGCCGAGTCGAGGACAAAGGGCAGACTGTTTTCCGTTGTCTGTCATCTGGTACCTGACACCTGAAACCCGACACCTGAAACCATTATTTTAGCTAGCAGTTTTCTTGAATATACCCCGCCACCAAATCGCCGACCTCTCGGGTGGTGTGCCCCATCTTGCCGGCAGCGACATCTTTGATATCTTCTCGCAGTACTTTAGCGACACCGGCTTCAATAAAGCCGGCCGCCTCTTTCTCTCCGATTGTCTCCAGCATCAACTGGGCCGCCGATATGGCCGCAATCGGGTTTATTTTCTGCTGGCCGGTATATTTGGGCGCCGAGCCTCCGATGGGTTCAAACATTGAAACGCTGTCCGGGTTGATATTGGCGCCGGCTGCGATTCCCATACCGCCCTGTATCATTGCGCCAAGATCGGTAATAATATCACCGAACATATTATCGGTAACAATAACATCGAACCACTCCGGATTTTTTACCATCCACATGCAGAGGGCATCAATATGCGCATAATCGGTTTCGATATCCGGGTATTCTTCGGCAACCTCGTAAAAGGTTCGCTCCCACAGATCAGAGGCATACGTCAGGACGTTGGTTTTGCCGCAAAGCGTTAGTTTTTTGGCCTTGTTTCTTGTTTGGCAGTATTCAAACGCATACCGAATGCAACGTTCCACGCCTTTGCGGGTATTGATCGATTCCTGGGTGGCAATCTCATCGGCTGTACCGCGCTTCAAACAACCACCGGCCCCGGCATAAATCCCCTCCGTATTCTCACGTACGACCACAAAATCAATATGTTCGGGGAGCTTGTCCTTTAGCGGTGTATATACGCCTTCATAGAGCTTAACCGGTCTTAAGTTTATATATTGATCTAAAACAAACCGGGTTTTCAGCAAAATACCTTTTTCCAAAATTCCGGGTTGGACTTCCGGGTGGCCAATGGCCCCTAAAAAAATTGCATCTTTTTCGGCAAGGGATTCAAGCACTTGATCGGAAATGGTTTCACCTGTCGCCAGATAGTGTTCACCGCCGATATCGTATGTGGTGAAATGGTAACCGAAATTACATTTAGCGGCCGTGGTTTCAAGAACCTTAATACCCTCGGCAACGACCTCAGGCCCCGTTCCGTCGCCCGGGATTACAGCAATTTCATATGTCTTTTTCATGCGCACACCCAGTGAAATTAAAAGGCCGTCTCCGTTTTATAAAAAACCGCCGATTCGCTGACGCTTAGACGAAATCCGGCGATATAGTAATCGAAATTAAATCCGAACGTTGTCGGTTTATTGGGTCGTGATTGGGTTAGGAACCCACTGGGAATTGCCCGATGATAGACGCTCCCGCCTTTATTTTATCACCGACAGCCACTTTGATTTCGACATCTTCCGGCAGATAAACATCGAGGCGCGAGCCGAAACAAATGAGACCGAAACGCTGTCCGCGAGCCATATTATCCCCGGGCTGTACCTTACAGATGATCCGTCTGGCGATCAATCCCGCCACCTGAACCACACACAGCCGTTGCCCATCTTCAGTTTCAAGAAAAACAGCATTGTGCTCATTTTGCAAAGAGGCTTTATTCAGGTTTGCCGCAAAAAATTTTCCGGGATAATAACGAACCTCCCTTATGATGCCGTCAAATGGGATCCGATTAACATGCACATTTAATACGGACATAAAGACGCTGATCTTTTTGCAGTTGCCTTCGTAAAATGAAGTCCGATCAACATTGCCTACCAAAATGACTTTTCCATCTGCAGGCGATACGATGCCGCCCGGTTGATTGGGTATGGCCCGATCCGGATCCCTGAAAAACCCGCAAAAACAAAAGGTGATTACCAGGCCAAGAAGAGTCAGGATTGTCATTTCCAGCAGGGCAAAAATCAAGGTGACAAACGCCGCACTAAAAATCAGCGGGTAGCCGGCTCGCGCCACCGGGAAGGCCGTCTGGCCGCCCGCCTCAGGCAAAGAGTGTTTTTCCATTGAATCGCTATGCTTAAGTTAAAAACAATACAGGTTAACGTAAATAAACTTTTTTTATATCAACATGAATATGTATTGTCAAAAGTTTAATTCCGCATCCGATTTTCTGATATAGTGCGGAACCAGGTCGGCTGCCGTAACGGTGTCGTGGGTCTTAAATCTCTCCATGCTGAGAAACGCAACGCTCGATGCCCGGATGATGTTTTGGCTTTGAGGCGCAAAATGAGCCAGATCACCCAATACCGTGCTTATTCTTTTACGATAAAGCTGCGCACCACTTCCAATAAACACACAGGGCTCTTTGATTTTCTGAATCGCTGCTTCCGGGGCGCTTGCGGTTTCGGGGCTTTTGGGGGTTAAGGTGTCATGGTTGTATCGATACGTCGCCGAATAGACTTCGCCCTTGCGGGCATCCAGCAATGGACATATCAGATAAGAACGATCGGCACACTGCCACGCAAGAACATCCAAACTGGATATGCCGGCAACCGGCTTGTCCAGGGCATGGGCCAAACCTTTAATGGTACTCACCCCGATACGAAGTCCTGTAAATGAACCCGGCCCGATCGTAACGGCCAGACCGTCTATATCAGCAGCGCCAAAACCGGAGATCCCCAAGGCGTTGTGGATTAATTCCATTAAATGTTTTGAGTGGGTTTGATCTTTAAGGCTTGTTAACTCGGTGGATAAGGACCCGGCCTCAATTATGGCAACGCTGCAGCTTTTTGTCGCTGTATCTACGGCAAGGATTTTCATAAACTGGAGTTACCGGTGCTTGACTTTTGCCCGTTTCGATGTGCCCTTTAACTTCATTCCGATAATCGCCTGTGACAGCACTTCATCCATATGCTTTACCGCAAGAAACTTAATCTTGCGCTTGAGATGCCGCGGAAACTCGGTCAGATCTTTTCTGTTTTTCTCGGGTACAATCACGGTTCGAATACCGGCACGCATGGCACCCAGTGCCTTTTCCTTTAAGCCGCCAATGGGAAGCACCCGCCCCCTGAGGGTGATTTCACCGGTCATCGCCACATCATTGCGCACCGATTTGTTGGTTAGAGCAGAAATAAGAGCGGTCGCCATGGCGATGCCGGCCGAGGGACCATCCTTGGGGATCGCGCCGGCCGGCACATGAATATGGACATCCAGGTTTTCAAATTTCTTTTCGTTCAATCCTAACGAAGCCAGATTCGCCCGCGCATAGCTCAGCGCCGCCCGGGCCGACTCTTGCATAACATCTCCAAGCTGACCGGTAACAATCAAATCGCCCTTTCCTCCGATTAAAGAAACTTCGACATACAAAACTTCGCCGCCAGCCTGGGTCCAGGCCAGGCCGGTCGCCAGGCCCACCTGGCTTTCTTCCTGATCCATTTCGGGACCATATTTAGGAACGCCCAGGTATTTCGGCAAACTGCTCTTGGTAATTGCAAACGGGTTTTTTTCACCCTCGGCGATTTTACGTGCAACTTTGCGGCAGATCGCGCCGATTTTCCTCTCAAGGTTGCGCAATCCGGCTTCCGATGTATATTCTGAGATGATCTGTTGCCGGGCTCCCGGGCTAATGCTGACGGATCTGGTCTTTAGCCCATTTTCTTTGATCTGCCGCGGAATAAGATAGTTTTGAGCAATGACCATCTTTTCCTCTTCAGTATAACCGGAAAGCGTAATGATTTCCATCCTATCCAGCAAAGCGCTCGGGATTGTATCTGTTAAATTGGCCGTTAGAATAAACATCACCTTCGAAAGATCAAAGGGCAGATTGAGAAAATGATCGCTGAAAGCAGAATTCTGTTCCGGATCCAGTGCCTCTAAAAGAGCCGAGGAGGGATCCCCCCTAAAATCAGCGCCCAGTTTGTCAATCTCATCCATCATAAAAACCGGATTATTGCTGCCGCACTGCTTCAATCCCTGCAATATCCTTCCCGGCATGGCACCGATGTAAGTTCGACGATGGCCCCTTATTTCAGCCTCATCACGGATACCCCCCAGCGAAATCCGAATAAATTTGCGTTTCAGGGCCCGCGCAATCGATTGGCCTAAAGATGTCTTGCCAACACCGGGGGGACCCACAAAACAGAGAATTGGACCTTTCATTTTCGGATTTAATTTGCGGACGCCCAGATATTCGAGAATGCGGTCTTTTACCTTTTTTAAACCGTAATGGTCTTTTTCCAATGTGGTTTTGGCTTTTTGAAGATCGAAGCTATCTCTGGAAGACTTTTGCCACGGCATGGAGACCAACCAGTCCAGATAGGTACGTGAAACCGTTGCTTCGGCCGAGTCCGGATGCATCTGCTCAAGGCGCTTGAGTTGTTTGATCGCTTCCTGATCAGCCTCTTTCGGCATTTTGGCACGCTTGATCTTTTTGCGGTAATCTTCGATCTCAAGGGCCTTGTCGTCGTGTTCCCCCAGTTCTTTGTAAATCGCCCTCACCTGCTCGCGCAAGAAATAATCGCGCTGGGATTTTGAGATTTCATCTTGCACATCAGACTCGATCTTGGCCTGCACAGTTGAAAGTTCAAGTTCCCGGGAGAGTAAGTCGTTTACTTTTTTAAGTCGTTTTATCGGATCGCTTAATTCAAGCAGAGCCTGGGATTCTTGGATTTTAAGCTTCAAATTGGAGGCGACCAGATCGGCCAGTTTGCCGGGTTCTTCAATACTCTGTAAAATGGTGCCAATATCGCCTGGCATCTCCCCACGCAGCGACAGGATTTTCTCCGAATTTTCCCCGACGGTCCTCATCAAAGCCTCTATTTCCACACTAATTTTTTCAACGGGTTGTTCTTCAACGAATTCTATTTTTACCCGATAGGATGACCGCTTTCTTAGGTAGTTCGTAATTCTGGCCTTGACGGATCCCTGCACCAGTGCTTTAAGGTTACCGTCGGGAAGTTTCAACATTCGTAAAACGCGGCTAACGGTACCGATGGTATAAATGTCGTCGGTGCCGGGATTCTCGATTGCGGGATCCTTCTGGGTGGCTAACATCAAAAACCCATCTTTGGCCACACCTTCTTCTACAGCTCGAATTGACTTTTCGCGCCCTACAAACAGCGGCAGGACCATATCGCTAAAGATCACAATATCTCGAACCGGTAATAACGGGAGGGAAGTTGGAATTTCAGCGCTGGCGTCATCTTCTTCAATCAGGCTGATCAGATCATCTTTATCGCTGCGTGCCATTTTATCTCCTGGGGGTTGCTGAATGGCTCAAGATTCACCATATTTGACCGAAATAAAAATCATGGCAACCCGCCCACCGGTCACAACAGGTAGGTCGATCTATAATAAGACATAATTTTTCTTTGACAATATCCATCTTATTTTTTTATGAAATATATCAAAATAAAAGGGATAGAGAAACGATCATGCTAAATTATTTTAATGAAATATGGGTCTTTATTTTTGGGTTATGTATCGGAAGCTTTTTAAATGTATGCATATATCGACTCCCGGAATCAAAATCAATTGTCCATCCCGGTTCGATGTGTCCAAATTGTGGCACACCGATTCGTTTTTACGACAATATACCGATATTAAGCTATGTATGGCTTAAAGGAAAATGCCGCCACTGCCATGCGCGGATTTCATTGCGCTAC
>JASFGM010000107.1:0-7641 GCA_050123755.1 Desulfobacterales bacterium | reverse complement strand
CGAAACCGCCCATTTCTTTTCCCCACCAGTAACGTGGGGAATCTTCCTGAAGGCTCTGTTCTGAAATAAAAAATAGTATCGCGGGCAGGGTCACTTTCGCCCGCAAAATCCCTGCCCTTGACAGCTGTTTTGCAATTTCCTCACCTGCCACGGTGGCCTTAACGATAACCCGGTAGGATTTACCGGACCTTGTCTCGGTCAAGACTTTGTAATCCTGAACAAAGGCATCGGTATTCTCATAAACAATTTCATTAACCTGAAGAAAGTTTTCGACCAATGAATCCACTTGAAGAATCTCTTTGGTCATCAGAGCGACTGCCGTCACCAAACTCTCCGAAATTGCTTGATCCCGGGCAATCTGAATATTATCTCCAGGAACCTTACTCGTTCCGATTACCACGAATGTTTTATTTTGCGCCTGCTGTTGGGCATTTGCCGCAATGGTCAGTGAAATCGTCACCACCATGACAACCCCTGCGAGCACCATCCTGCTCCATTTTAATGACATTCCAAACATCTCTTTTTATTCTCCAGTTTGGTTAAGCATATAATGGTAATATCCCTTAAATGAATTTTGCTATAATTTCAAGCTTTAAGATACCCAATTAAAGAAGAATTACAAAGGTGCAAAAATATATTTGAAAATACGAAACCGGCTTTTAGATGTGGCGGGCTAAGGTATAATCCGCAATATCAAACAAAGAATCTCTGGTTTTGGAAGGCTCGAAAACGGAAAGCGCCTCCTTGGCCTTTTCGATGCAAAATGCGGCTTTGTTTTCCGTGTAGGCAATCCCGTGATTTCTCTTTAACAGATCAACAAGAACATTAAATTCATCCACGGTGAACGCTTCATTCTTTATTATGTTAACCATCGCATCCCGATCAGCTGGGTTTGCCTGTTTGAGCGCATGAATGACCGGCAACGTTAATTTTCCTTCTCTGAGGTCTGCTCCGATTTCTTTGCCCAAATCAGCCGTATCCATGGTGTAGTCAAATAAATCATCAACCATTTGAAATGCAATCCCCAGATGATAACCAAAATCTGCAAGCGCCTTCTCTTTTTTTTCCGGTGCATCTGCGATGACCGCACTGACGGTGCAAGCGGCCTGGAAAAGAACTGCGGTTTTTCGCCGGATGACCTCCAGATACTCGTCTTCGGTGAGGCTGACATCTCCTTTGCGCATCAGCTGATGAACTTCACCGGTGGACATGTTTTCGGTCAGATCTGAAATAATACGGATAACCTTAATTTTGCCGGAGTCTGCACAAATGGCCAGGGCACGGGCGAGAAGAAAATCTCCCACCAGAACCGTCGTGGCATTGCCGTATAAAGAATGCGCTACCTTTTTTCCACGCCTGAGAATGGCGTCGTCCACGATATCGTCATGCAAAAGGGTGGCGGCATGCAAAAATTCCAGGGCCGTTGAAACGGTTTTGGCATAGTCCTCATGGTAGCCACACAGTTTTGCCGTAAGGACCAGCAGCAGGGGCCGCAATCTCTTGCCACCGGCAAATAAAATATGTCGGGCGACATCGGACACCAGATCCAGATAGGGCTTTAAATTCTCGGAGAGCTCAGCTTCAATTTGTTCCAAATCATTTCCGTTTTCCGCCAGGATCTTTTTCTTAAGATCATTCATATCGAATCTCCAATGAGGTCATATTCCATCGCATCCGTTACCTTGATTCGAGCAAACGATCCGATCTTGGAATCGGATTGCCCGTGCCCGACCTTAATATATGTCATGCCATCTACTTCCGGGGCCTGAAATGTGGCCCGCCCGGCATATAGTCTATCTTCCACCGCCTCTTCGACTAAAACCTCTAAGGTTTGACCGACATATTTTTGGTAATTTTGGGCCGATATATCCAGCTGGCAGGACATGAGCTGGTCGTAACGCTCCTGAGCCACTCCGGCCGGGACCGGTTCCGGCAAGCGGTGGGAGGGGAGATCATCCGCGTCCGAATAAAGAAAGACGCCCAAATGATCGAATCGGACATCTTCGATGAAATGCAGCAGCGTTTCAAAATCTTTTTCGGTTTCTCCGGGAAATCCCAGGATTAGCGTTGTCCTCAGGACGGCATCCGGAACTTGAAAACGGATTTTATCAAAAAGCCGGCATAGATCGTCCCGGGTGTATTGGCGGCCCATTTTTTTTAAAATCGAATTGCTGACATGCTGAATCGGAATGTCAAAGTAAGAGCACACATTTGAATGGGTTGCAACCGCTTTAATGAAAGAATCTTCGATACTCTCCGGATGTCCGTAAAGGACTCGGATCCAGGCGTTGGCGAAGTCATTGTCCGCAACAACCGATCCTGAATTCATCGGGGGGTCGGCGGGCAGGTTCGCTAAGCTTTCGACCAGCTGGCTGAGGTTCACCTCGGGCTGGAGATCCTTGCCGTATGAGGTCGTATCCTGGGCAACGAGCACCAGCTCTTTTACACCGGCTTCGAGCAAATTGCGCGCCTCTGAAATTACCTCCGGCAGCGGCCGGCTTCTTTTTTTGCCACGCAACTTGGGAATAATGCAATAGGTGCACTGCCGGCTGCAGCCTTCGGCCACCTTAAGATAGGCCATATGAGACGCACTTAATACTCTAGAAGCATCCCTATCCTGAACCGGATGGATGTCCGGATCCGGCAGCAAACATCCGCCGGGATAATTCGAACCTTCAACGGCCGCTACAATTTGGTCAAACGCTCCGGTTCCGATAAATGCATCGACCTCCGGCATCTGGCCGGCAATTTCTTGGCGATAGCGTTCAGGCAAACAACCCGCAACCACCAGTCGCTTGCACGACCCGGTTTGTTTGTAATGGGCCAGCTCGAGAATCATATCAATGCTTTCATCGGCAGCGTCCTCAATAAAGCTGCAGGTGTTGACCACGATAGCATCGGCCTCTTCCGGTTCTTCCACAATCGTCCAACCGGCCTGTTTTATACGACCCAACATGATTTCGCTATCGACCAGATTCCGGGCACATCCGAGACTGAGTAAATAAAGTTTCATTCGCTAAATTTTAGACCCTGGTAGAATAGGCTTCGCATTCCACTGGGCAAGCAGGATTTACAGGATTATCAGAATCTTTTTAAAGCTCGTTTGAGCCAATTTTTCACATAAAAACTCGGCTTATTTTATACGAAAAAATAGGTACTTATCCGGTATTGTCAATGCGGCTTTCAGGTAGGAATTCAATCAAACAGAAAAAGATTCAGCAGCTTCAAAAAGCCATAAGAAATGCTAAATACCCTCAGCACTTAAGCCTACATCATTCAGCATTTACCCATTAAGGGGACGTTCTTAACTTATTAACTTATTCTACCAATTGATATTTGTTTTTAAAAACTTACATACGCCCTAAATGGTTTTTCCCTATTGTATCAAAGTCTGCTTTAATTAAGTTATTACCTGAATTTTACACCAAAATTCAGGTAATAAGTTAAGAACGTTATATACATTCATAAATATATAGGAATCTCTGACACCGAATCAAAGAAGAGCGTTGAAATTAATTTCAGCAACGGGCGGGAAAAATATTTATTCTGCGAATAATCTGGCTAAGTTGGGGTTCAGATCTGCTTCGCAGATATCAAAAGCATTAGAATTGCTTTTAAAGAAAGAGTTGGTTTCAAGAAACGAACTGTAAATATATAAATAACTACTCCAGCCATCTGAGAAATATACCGGCAGATACAAGATGACAGATCTGCGAGCCGATTTTTACCTGGCGGTAAACATTATCAGCGCCAACGACCTGAACAATTCTGTTGCAGTTAAGAAGCCCTGCAAACCGCTGCAAGGATTTTGACAAATTTAAATCATTAAGTTTCACCTCAACCATCATCCACGGTTTGTTGTCGTGCGTAATCAGAGCATCGACCTCGCGTTTTTCTCTGTCTCTTACATACCAGAGTTCAAATTCACCTAAACCGAAATCTAACCAGGTATGGCAGGCCTTCAATAGATGAGACATAATAAAATTTTCAAATCGCGCCGATTCATCATTGACTTCAGACCAATCCCAATAATAGTACTTCTGTTCGCGTTTGATGGCACGCTGCAAACGATGACTATAGGGGGGAACACCGTAAATGTAGTAAAGGCGCTCAAGGGTATGAATCCAACCCCGGACCGTTTCAAAGGCAACATCAAGATCTTCTCTAAGAGAATTGATAGACAGCGGCGAAGCAGTACGCGGGTTTAACAATCTGACAAGGTGCTCCAGGCGATCAACGTCTTCGATTCGGGTTAAATCCCGAACATCTTCATGAGTGATCAGCTCACGTCTGGATCGAATCCATCTTGAATGAAATGCTTTGTTCTGCTTTAAAAAAGGTTCCGGAAACCCTCCGAAGTTAAGCAATGGTCCGATATCGACATTTTCCAAATCACCACTTATAAAAATTTTCCATTCCTCCTCCGGAACCGGTAACACATCTTCTTTTTTTACGCCATGCAGTTCAGCTAAGGAAATGGGGTGCATACGATAAAGAAAATGCCGCCCCAATAAGCTGTCGCCGCCCCTTTGATACAAATCCAATCGACCGCTTCCAGTAACCCATACAGCTGTTTCATTTTTAAACTCGTCATAAAATCCTTTCAACCAGGATTTGAAACGGCGCATTTTATGCAATTCATCAAAGACAATCATTGGCCTTTTTGCAGGCCTGCGCCAATCTGCCAGCAGATCTTCTCCGCTCAAAATCCGCCTCCGATGGCTTGCGATATCCCAATTTAAATACACACCCTTATCCGGCCAAGATTCCAGAGCCATTTGGGCTAAAGTGGTTTTGCCCACCTGTCTGGGGCCTGGTAACAATATCATTTTCTCCGGCGGGTGATGCTTCCGAAGCCTTGTTAACAGCTTGCGTTTCATATGACAAATTTATAGTATTCTCTGAAAATGTCAAGACTTTTTCAGAGGTATATCTAATTTTGCTGAAACCCGCACAAAAAGGGGAACCGGCATAAATATATAAATACCTGAACTTTGAACCAAAATTCAGGTGATAACTTAACTAAAACAAACTTTGATACAAAAGTGATAGACAAAATGGAGAGTCTGTATTTTTTATTGAAATATCAATGGGCAGAATAAGTTAATAAGTTAAAATGTTCCCTTAATTTTTATAAACTAGTATCTTAATTTTTAAGAATTTTATGGTTTTTGGGGATCTGCTCTGAAACCGGCGGAATAGAAATCAGCCAGGCTGCCGTCAGATGCTTCGACAACGATCAAACCTTCAACATTATCTATGCGGTTTACCAA
Organism: Desulfobacterales bacterium; assembly: GCA_050123755.1. Classification (GTDB taxonomy): domain Bacteria; phylum Desulfobacterota; class Desulfobacteria; order Desulfobacterales; family JAHEIW01; genus JAHEIW01. Next base: position 2,368 of record JASFGM010000107.1, on the reverse strand, counting down.
AGGGATCCCTTTTTCGACACCCATCACCATTATGGCGGTTGCCAGGCCGTCTGCCAGGGTGCAGTTATTCGCAAGAATCGAAACTGCGACAATGCCGTTGGCGACAGGGTACCCGCTGCGCGGATCAATCACGTGCGAATAGCGCACCCGGTCGATTTCGAAAAAATTTCGATAATCGCCGCTGGTCGCAAATGCTTTGTTAGAAAGTGAGACAACTTTATAAACTTCGTTGATCGCCGCATCTTTTTGCGGTTTATTGATGCCGATCCGCCATTTTTTGCTGTCTTTGCGCAGACCGGCCGCATATACTTCTCCGCCGATTTCAACCAGATAATTTTCGAAACCGCTGGCGGCAATCAGCCGGCTGACCTGATCCACCGCAAAGCCTTTGGCAATCGAATTCAGATCAAGGGTCATCCTCGCCGAATTTTTCAAAATAAAATTCGGCTCTATGATTTGAATGCGGTCAAATCCGACATTTTGCAATCTCTTTTTGATAGCACTTGCTGCGGGCACTTTCGTTTTTCTTGGGGTCGGCCCAAAGCCCCACAGATCCACCAATGGATTCACCGTGCCGTCCCAGGCGCCTTCAGATAACTGATGGAGTTTACGACCGACTTTCATAACCTCAATAAAGTCATCGGAGACCCGAAATTTTTCGCCGGCCTTGTTCAACGCATTAAAACGGCTGATTTCGCTGTCGTTCATATAGGTGGAAAAAACGTGATTGATCTCATCCAGGCGCGCATCGATTTTTTCCTTGAGTCCCCCCACACCTTTGAAAGAATCGGTGATTACCGTGATGTGATAGGTCGTCCCCATGGTGCGACCTTCAATCAAATGCTCCTTTTGCGCCTCAACACCGGCAGCTCCCAATAGGATGACGAGTGATAGAATAATTTGATGCGTTAATTTCATTATTTTATTTATACGGAAAAGTCTGGTTTATCATGAATCGGTGAGCTTTAGATGGGCAAATCAACTCGAGTCTTCTCAGGCACGACTTAGGATCCATTTCGATCCGGTTGGCTTGGAACGCAAAGATGGCAGGTTCTGTTATTTTTTAAACTTTTATAGTTTCAGGCTGGCCCGTTGAGCCGGTTGAAAACAGAAAAATGTCTGATTTTATTTTCTTCGGGCCAACGGGCTAAGCGGGCTCAACAGAACAACGCGCTCAACCCAAATTAAGATTCCTCATTCCCATCCCCATATTCATCATCCACAATTTTTAAGGAGGAACCCATCTTTTTCAGCTGCTCCTTATCCTCATATTCAGGTTCAAAATCCTCTTCAAGCACCTCATCCAAGTCCTCTGAATCCTTTTCAAGTTGCCCTTCAGCCGCTTCAGTTTCAGATTCTTTGGCCAGCAATTCAAGATCGTTAAAAAAAAGATCCTCCGATTCTTTGGCCTTTGCGGCATAAAGTTCCTTAACCGCATTCGCAATTTTATCGGCATAAATTCCGGGCGGATAGAGATTATTCGTTCTGAGGGCGGCAATCAGCTCTTCTTTCCCACTTTTAATGGCAGCTCGAATTGACTTTTGGTCGTAGGTTTCCTCACAAAGCAGCGATAAAATTTCTTTATCCAGTTCAGCAAACTCACGAATGATTAATTGTTTATTTTTGTCATCTCTCACGATTGTATATTTTTGCTTCATATTTATTACCTCTCCATTTAGTAATAGGCCCTCGAAACCATAAAAAATTAAGCGTGTCAACACTTAATACAAAGATATTGACCATCTCAAACCGGGATGATAGAAATAAAAATTCAGCATATACATATATACTTGGAGGGATGGCTGAGTGGTCGAAAGCGGCGGTCTTGAAAACCGTTGAGGGTAACACCTCCGTGGGTTCGAATCCTACTCCCTCCGCCAATAAAATTGCTTCGCAATTTTATATAAAAAAATTTTGGAAAAATTTTTTTGGAGAGATGGCCGAGCTGGCTGAAGGCGCTCGCCTGCTAAGCGAGTAAGGGGGGAAACCTCCTTCGAGGGTTCGAATCCCTCTCTCTCCGCCACCCGTCATCACACCCGAGATTCTATCTCGGGTTTTTTATTTGCGCCTACCCGGACAAACGCGATCAACTCGACCTCCTTCGACCTGAGACCTCGGCGTGCCTTCGGCCCGAGTCGTTCGACCCTGAGCTCACGACCGAAGGGCTCAGGCCGAATGTCGCTCGCCGCGATTTTGCTTCCGGGAGCTTCATTTTAAGCGTTGAAAATATTTTGCCAAGACGGATAATTAACTGAAATTTGTAGACAAAACTTTTCAACTCAGGGTCTAATAGAGTCATAGCCGGGCATACATGTTCTTGGCTTGACACCCATTTGGCAAAATCTTATGTTAGACACTGTAATCATTT
>JASFGM010000106.1:0-7648 GCA_050123755.1 Desulfobacterales bacterium | reverse complement strand
GCATTTTTGGAAATGTGGTGCCATGTCGGTGGCGGCCAATACTTCTCCCGAGGTATGAATTCGGTTGTTACCGGTACGGTGGATTGGAAGACGCTTCAAACGCCATTCTTCCTTCAGCCGGGACAGCGCGTCAAAAAGGCCACTTTGAACATTGTTATCAACGGCAAAGGCACCGTCTGGGTTGATGACGTTCATCTCGTCAAAGAACCACTGAAATAGGCGCATAACCACTCGTTACAGCCGCACCCATTCAACTCGCTGAGCTCGGCCGTTAGGCGATACAGAAGACCGTATGGGAATGCAAACATTCTCAACGATTGAATCCAGTGTGGCAGTCATTATTGCACAATATGTAAAGAGCAGTTAACAGAGCGCTGCTAAGGACGGCTAATCACCGCCCCAGAGTCAATGTTTTACTATTCTTGACTAAGAGGGTAAGGGTAAGGGTCACATCTTAAATATTCAATTCCTAAATATGATATTTAAGATGTGACCCTTATTGTTTTTTTGATACAATGATTTACGGTTCTAAATGTGATAAGAAAGTTAAAAATCTTAAACAGCTGGTCTTTTTCCGATTCTTATTATAATTCCCTTTAGTTATCTTTTCGAAAAAAATGCTCGCTTTACTCTTGGTACCATCGTGATATTATCTGTAAGCGTTTATGGGCTTTTTAATTTTACATGCAAAAGGAGGCACAATGAAAATACTGCGACACATGGGTTCTCTGGCCTTTGTGCTGGGGCTCTTTTTGGCAGTGTTTGCCGGAATACCCTGGCATGTAATCGTGGCGGATGATCCGGCCGTTCCCTGGTGGCTCAAGGCAGCGGTCTTTTGTCTTTTAGGCGGCATCCTTCTGGTTCTGTTGACAGTGGTGCTCGAACAAAAAAGAAACAAGATATCAGAAGTGGAGACACCGGCACCTGCAGCCGACGCTTCGGTTTTGCTATTGAATTCCGACACATTACCGAATCGAGATATTTCAGAGAATCTGGGTCTGGTCCAGGGCCATACGGTGTTTGCCATCTGGCTCGGCAAAGATCTATCCGCCCTGGTGAGGTTGATTGTCGGTGGCGAATTGACTGAATACACCGAAATGATGGGAAAGGCCCGGGAGACAGCTACAAATCGAATGATTGCCCAGGCGGCTAAGATGGGTGCGGATGCAATCATCAATATTCGTTATATGACCACAAGCGTCGTGGGAACTGCAGCCGAACTTCTCGTTTACGGCACAGCTGTCAAACGCAGCCAATAGGTCGGTTTTCAGTAAGGCTTCGGCCAAAAAAGATTAAAAAAGGGCGCCGCTGTGGAATTTGCTCATCGGTTTGCCCCTGTGAACTAAAAGTTTTAAAAAGGCAATAGGGTGGTATAGGATATGAGCCTAGAGGGGATTTTCTTTGATTTATACGGGACGTTGCTGGTTTATGGAAATATGAAACAGGCCTGGTCTGATTGGCTGTCGGCATTTTTTGATTTGCTAAAAAAACAGGGGCTCAATATTTCAAAAGACTCTTTTTCACAGGAATGTGACGGCTTTTTTAGCAAGGATGGGCCTGTCGGGCGTAAAGATGGCTTCACGGCCCTTGAGCGCCGTATTCAACACTTATGCAAAAGACTGAGCCTCAAACCCGGCAAAAAAGAACTCCGCCATACTGCTGATACGATTGCCGAGGCATGGCAACATCATGTAACCATCGATCCGGAAACCATCCCGGTTTTGAATGCTTTAAAACAAAATAAAACCATCGGTCTGGTGAGCAATTTTGATCATCCCCGGCATGTCCGGGGCATTTTAGCCAATTACAAATTAGACCCTTTCTTTGACACGATTATTATATCCGGTGACGTGAGCGTTAAAAAACCCGACCCTGCTATTTTTTCCTTTGCCCTGGAGCAGACCGGGCTTTCGAAAAATGAAGTGATCTATGTCGGAGACACAAATGAAGATGTTGCCGGAGCGATGGCAGCCGGAATCCGTCCGATACGCTTAGCAAGACCTGTTCAGGGCACAGACAGCAGTGCTTTGGATTACCGCAGCGCGCAAAGCAGCATAGATTCTGCGAATCATTTTTCATCGAAAAATGAGGTGAAGGTTATAAAAAGCCTGCAAGAGGTTTTAATTATTGCAAACCATTAAAATAGAGGCCACACGACCAATGACATTTCATATTAGAAAGGCAACCGCAGCTGACCTTAAAAGCTTAGTTTCATTTGCGGTTGCGGAAGCAAAAGAAGCAGAAGGCGTTAAAAAAGATTCAGAGCGAGTGCGCCAGGGTGTTACAACCGCCCTGAATGATGATTCCATTGCAATGTATTGGGTTCTTGAAAAAAATAATAGCGGCGTCATTGGAAGCGTTTCGATCGTAAAAGAATGGAGCGACTGGAATTCGGGCTATTACTGGTGGATTCAAAACATGTATATCATGCCTGCATTTCGCGGTAAAGGATTGATGCAACGGCTCATTCAAGCCCTGAAAGATACAGCCCAGCAGGAAGGCGCCTTAGAATTAAGACTCTACGTGCACAAAAACAATGCCCAGGCTATCAGTGCATACCAAAAGGTAGGCTTCTTCGATGCCGATTACCGGATTATGACGATGAGCCTATGAGGAATATAGCTATAACAGGGCGCAAAGCACCCCCAAAACGCTAAGACGGAGGATCCGATGAGTCCAGCACAACCTTCAGGTTTTAAAGCAAAAAGAGTCACCCGAAATTACATTCAAACCATTAACGCTGAGCCATCCAGGGTTCACGCTTTAATCTGTCCGGTGAAAGAAGCCGAATGGCTTGACGGCTGGGATTACGATCTGATTTTTTCGCATTCCGGCGTTGCGGAGCCGGGGTGTGTTTTCATCTCCAGAAGTCAAGGCGAGAAAGACACAATCTGGTTGATTACCAGAAGAGATGATCAAGCCTGTGAGACCGATTTTGCCCGCATCACACCTGATTCAAGAGCAGCCTATGTAACGGTTCGGATCGAAGATGGCGACAAGCATACATCGCGCGTTGACATCACCTATACCATCACCGCCCTGAGCGAGGCCGGAAATAAGTTTGTCGAGAATTTTACAGAGGAAAATTTTATTAAAGACATGAAATTTTGGGAAGCCACCATGAACCATTATCTGGAGACCGGCAAAGCGCTTTCCTTATCTGACCCCGAGCATTGGTTAAAATATGAATCCGGAAAAAGCGCTTAAAAACCACGACTTTATTTTGGCGGAGGCGTCCGTCATCGAAACCCTCAGAAGATCCGGTAAGGTCAATCTGCATCCGCGGCTTGAACATGCCCTTCTGGTTTGTGATAATCCCGGCAAAACGGTATTATCCGAAATTTATCATAGCTATATTTCGATTGCCCAAAGGGCACATGTTCCGATTATGGTTTGCGCGCCGACCTGGCGGGCGAATTATGAACGCATTTCAGAAGCCGGCATCCAGATGGATGTTAATGCTGAGGCGCTGAAATATCTTTTTGATGTGAGGAATCGATGGAGCGATTGGGCCGACAACATCGTAATCGGAGGCCTTATGGGCTGCAAAAATGATTGTTATAAACCGCAGGAAGGACTTAACGTTAAAGAATCAAGGAAGTTCCATTCCTGGCAGGCCGCTCGGCTTGCCGACGCCGGGGCGGATTTTTTGCTGGCAGCAACCCTGCCGGCGGTTCCGGAGGCAATCGGCATTGCGCTGTCAATGCAGAGGACTCAAACCCCCTACATCATCAGTTTTGTCATCAATCGAACCGGACGCATCATTGACGGCACAAGCCTGGAGCAGGCCTTCAAAGAGATCGATTCCGCCGGCAGCAGGCCGCCTTTGGGTTACATGATCAACTGCTCTTACCCTTCTTTTCTCAACAAAGAGACACTGCCGGAGACTGTCCTGACCCGATTAATTGGCTTTCAGGCCAACTCATCTTCCCGCGACCACTCCGAATTGGATGGTGCCGAAAACCTTCAAACCGAAGATGTCAGCGATTGGGGCAGGCGTATGATTGATTTGAATCGAAAATTTGGCATAAAAATCCTGGGAGGTTGCTGCGGCACCGGACTTGAACATTTACAGTATATTGTCGAACATATTCAAGACCACTGAAAGCAGGCCCACAGACATTTGATCGGAGAACGCATGACGCCTGTACCGTTTTCATATTACCGCACGCCGTTAATTCTTTTATTCATCGTGGTTCTGGTATGCATCGCTACGGTAATTGCTCCGCCGGCGGGACAATTGAGCTGGCTGCTGGAGGTGGGCCCCGGACTGGCCGGCATCGCCGTGCTTATTGCGATCCATCGTCGATTTCCGATGTCTCACATGGTTTACTGGTGCGTATTTTTCCATATGTTTATTTTGATCTACGGCGGCTATTACACCTATGCCAAAACGCCTTTGGGGAACTGGGCCATGGCGGTTTTCGGATTCAGCCGCAACCACTATGACCGCGTGGGGCATGTCGCGCTGGGTGTGTTTCCGGTTTTTATCATCCGGGAGATCCTTTTGCGGGTGACACCGCTGCAAAAGGGCGGCTGGTTTTATTTTATTGTCTTTAGCATCGTTCTTGCCATTGCCGCCTTCTGGGAACTTCTGGAGTGGTGGATCGCACTGATTGTGGCATCTGATGTCGGCACGGCTTTTTTAGGTTCGCAGGGCGACATCTGGGACGCTCAATGGGATATGTTTCTGGCCCTGGTGGGTGCCATGGTCGCCGTGCCCCTATTTTTCCGACTGCACGACCGGTCGATGGCACGATTAGAAAAGGAACGTATCTATGCGCGCCAGACTGTTGGAACAGGTTCGGGCAGGCTGTAAAACCGTGGCCGAACGTGCCGCCCAAATTCAAATCAATTATGATTTAATCCCTTCATATGCTGCAGCCTTACCCGACCTTAAGACCATCCAGCCTGAGCATGATCCTAAAAGCCATTATCTGGGTCAGAATGATAATACCGCCACCTTCTTCCTGACGCTGGACACTATTAATTTTGGCTCGGGTTACTTTCCGCTACTGCACAAGCGACCGGGTATGTCAGGGTATTTTACGATAGCCAGTTGCCTAAACGACCTGTTTAAAAAGCGGGGACCGCTTTCGGCCGAAGCATTAAAACGGCTAACCCCGGAAGACTGCACGCGGATTTTCGAACAGGATCCGGATAGCAAACCCATTGGGGAACTCATGCGGCTTTTTGCGAAAGCCTTAAATGACCTTGGCGGGTACGTGCAGGAAGATTTTAACGGCAGTTTCAAGGAGTTGATCAGGGCCGCCGACGCATCAGCGGAGCGCCTGATGCAACTGCTTATTCGAATGCCTTATTTTTATGATGTTGAGCGCTATGATAAAATTGAAGTCCCGTTTTATAAACGGGCCCAGCTGACCGCTGCGGATCTCTCTCTGGCATTTGCCGGGCAGGGGTTGGGGCGGTTTAACGATCTCAAAAATTTAACCATATTTGCAGATAATCTTGTACCCCATGTATTGCGGGTCGATTCAATTTTGCTTTATGAAGAGGAATTGAGTTCACATATCGATGCGGGAGAGTTGATACCTTCCGGCGCGGCTGAAGAAATCGAAATCAGGGCCTGCGCCCTTTATGCGGTGGAGCTGCTGAAAAATGCGCGAATCAGAGCCGGACATAATGTGACATCCATGGAACTCGATTTTCTGCTCTGGAACCGCGGCCAGCAGCCTGCCTACAAATCCATCCCACGCCACCGCAGTCGAACGGTTTTTTATTGAAAAAATAAAGGTTTTCAAATATATGCCGATAATTAAGATAACGTGTTTTGAACCCAGTTTTACAATGATCTCAAGCAAACGAATGACTGTCAGCAACAATTTAAGCGTCAAGGTAAGATCCCCGCTTAAGGCTGATACTGTCAAAATCACTCGCCTCAGGAGCGGATTGTTCGCACCCGTTTTGGGACCTTTGTTGCAAAGTCGATGGATCATCGTCCTGCTGGCCGCCGTAATCTCGGCTCTGGTTGCATTAACCGCAATGGGTATAACAGCATGGCAATGCCCGGTGAGATCAACGCTGGGTGTGGACTGTCCCGGATGCGGATTGACACGCGCGATGGTGTTGTTGATTCAGGGGAACTGGCAGGCTGCATTTGATTTGCATGCATTTGCCCCGATATTTTTAGGCATCGGCATTATTCTGGCAGTCGGCAGTGTCCTGCCCGCCAGATTGCAACAGATGGCTGCTTATCAGATAACCAATTTTGAAAGACGCACCGGAATTGCGGCGCTACTTGGTTTCAGCTTTATGCTGTATTGGTTTTTGCGAATATTCAATCTAATTTAAAAATTGGTGCCGCAAAACGCATATCAGAAAATAAAAAAATATGAGGTAAGCTATGTTAGAACTGAGTATAGGTATTTTGCTTCCGGTTTTATCGCTCATCGGTTTTATTGTTTTTGTCATTGTTCTCATCAAACAATTTCAACACGGCGGTGCACTGCAGGGAATTCTTGGGATTATCACTTGCGGTTTATGGACATTTATCTGGGGCTGGATCAAACACCGAAGCCTGGCAATGACCAAACTCATGATAATATGGACGATCCTCCAGGTGACTCCGATTGTTCTGATAGGTGTCTTCGGGGCCGCCATGGTAGGCCAGATGTACAAATTGGTCACTGAATTTACAGGGGACCCTTCGCTGTTGCTGCAACAGGATCAAAAACAGGTCACAATGCCCGGATTTAAAAAGAAAGGCGCTCCGATAAAACTTCCGAAACGCAGCGCTAAAAACGCCCCGGCTGGAAAAGATGTTGATTGGAATGCCAAGGCTATGGCGCTGTGGAAAGACGGGAAATACACCGATCCCCAAAAAGCCAGAAGCTACTGGGACAGAGCCATTGCGACCAATCCGAAGGTCGCTGAAGCCTACAACAACAGAGGCCTGGCGTTTTACAATCTGAAACTTTATCAAGAAGCCATTAAGGATTTCAGCCAATCCATCCGGATGGAGCCGGCATATGCCGAGGCGTTCAACAATCGCGGCACTGCTTACTACGAGTTGGATCAATACGAAAAGGCACGGGCTGATTTTGATCAAAGTATTCGGATCAAACCGAAATATTCAAAAGCCCATATGAATCGGGGCCTGGTTCACTTTCAGATGGAAGACATTGACCAGGCCTGCAATGATTTTAAGAGAGCCTGCGACCTGGGTGAATGTGACGGACTGCAGTGGGCGATCAAAAATGGCTCTTGCAAGTAATGCTTTCTAAGAATCACACAGCGTCATCTTGGCTTGGCCGACCAGTTTTTTAAAATCCGAAGACTGGGTCAGAAGCACACCTTTCCCGGTAAAAAATATTTCAACCCCTTTGCCCTTTTTATGCGCGGCCTTGGTCAAATTGATCAAATAATCGAGGTGTTTATCTGAGCTGACCAGGTTACCTAATTTTTCAGTCATAACGCGTCTTTCTTTCTTCTCGAATCTTGCATGAAAATTAATGAGAAGTTGAGATTGTGTTTAATGGATCAAAATCATTTTATCTCATTACTTTTCACCCTGATGACAACGCGGCGAGCCGGAGGCTTCCATCTGCTGCGTTATGAAGGCCGAGGCATAGTTCACTATAGCCTCTGCCTTAAATGCCTTGCATATGAAAGCCTCCGACTCGTGCAA
>JASFGM010000105.1:0-7655 GCA_050123755.1 Desulfobacterales bacterium | reverse complement strand
GCTAGTAAGGTTAAACTGCCATTTCCCAATTTTTGTAAAGATACCCGTAAATTTTACAGGTAAGTCAAAAGGTTCTTTAAATCTTAGCGGGACAAACGGATTTGTTGAGCCGGCTGAAGTCCCCGAAGCGATGTTAAGATTTGCCAAGATCGTGTAACCGTCCTGGGACGGTTGAATCGTTGCGGCCATATCGGAAACACGTGCAGCTATCGGTGCTATTGTCGTAAACTCCGACAGCTTGATGTTCCATTTTCCTTGGTCGGGTCCTTCGAAGTCGATAATTAGAGGGGCTTCATTATCTGGATCATCTGAGCGGTTTTGGAATTGAAGGTTTTTGTAGCTGACGTTTATTGCAGAGCCTTTTAAGCGGCCGGCGATCGATGAAACCGCAAAAGGCGTTAGCTGCATATCGGCATTAGCCTCTAAACTGGCCAATCCGGCGATGTTCAGCCCATTGGCGGGGTTAAATATGTCGGCAAATCTTAGCAGATCCAACTCTTTGGCGGTAAATTGAGATTCGATCCGGTTTTGTTCTAAGTCAATTTGAGTTGAAATATGAACCGCCTGTCCGCGTGGATACAATCGGACGTTCGCTTTTAATTTGTGTGCGGCAGTTTCTTCCTGGACCAGATTCATTTCAAACGGGAGGCGGTATGTTTTTTCATTCAAGATACAAATAAGTGTGCCGTTATTAATTTCGATCCATTGCGGAAATGACGGGTATTGTTGATCATCGGAAGCTTTTTTTTTCGTTCCGGCAGAATCGAGCTGGGCTAAAAACTTTTCCAAATCAAAGCCGCGCAAGCCGAACCGCCCGTTTTTAAATTCACAATAAAGTTCAACCCCGTTGGCTGAGATTTTTTTAATTTTTTTTTGGGAGATTCCTGCGGGCGAATAATCGATGTGAATGGAACGAATAGTCAGCGCAGGATTTTGCGGCGTGCCGATGCGCACTGATCCTAAATTTGCGCCGTTTAGATCCAACTCATGAAAATCCAGCGCAAGATCAGTAATGGCTCCGTTTTTTTTCAGAATGGAAATGATTTTGGATTCCAGAAAATCCGGAAGAAGATATGACGTCAGAAAAAGAAGACCGACACCTATTAAAATAAGCAGTAAAAAGAAAATAATCGGTATGGCGATTTGATGTTTTAAAGGCATTTGATGGCACTTATTTTTTTCTTTCTAAAAAGGAACTTCTTGTCATCCCCGCCCCGATCGAATCGTATAAAATAATTTTGGCCTGTCTTAATTTTTCAAAGTTTTGATTTACAGGATATCCCTGGATTTTATCCGGTCGCAGTGCGCCGCGTTGGAGGTCATAGGGTAGTCTTTGCATACAAACCACAGAGCAATTTCCACGGACGTGAATATTGTTCACCATTTTATCGGCGATGACGCCAGCCACGGTGTTTTTTAAATCCTTTGGGCCGCTTTTAAGAACCTTCTCAAGGGTTAGCACAATCATGGCAAAATTGGCCTGATGTTCTATTAAAAGGTCAATGTCATCCATGGTTAGGTTGTTGGGAGACATTAAGGCATTCAAATGATATTTAGCGCCGCGGGTGGCGTGAAGAAATACGCCTTTCCCATCCATTGTGCCGAACATATCCTCTCTGTCAGCAAACGGCATGACTTCTATATAGTGGGCGAAACAGCCATGCGTCCGTGTCAGGCTGTCAATAACACCCCACGTGGGTTTGCGGTCGTAATGTCCTTTGCCCTCATGCAAGGAGAGCACGACGCTACGATCAGGGGCGAGGTAGACAGAGGCAATCCTTTTGTATTTGCCGGCAGTCACATATGCGTTAGCGATGTTTGCGACCCGGTCCGGATGCGGGTCAAGGGTCATAATATCAAAAGCAAAGCAATTGACATGCTGATCATAAAACTCGAGTGCATTACGAAAGCGTTTGAATGTGCCTTTCGCCGTTTCTTGGGGGTATTGTTGCGCAACGAGGTGATGTTGAACTCTGGCGGCTGTTGCCGGAATCCGATATTCGAGCTTGCCCAGCTGATTGTCAACAATGATGCCGTCGATTTTATCAGGTCCTTTTATTTTTAGCAGCTCATTTGCGATGCTGCGCACAAAGTCGTCACCGGCATTGAATTTTGTGTTTGCGGTTATACCGCCGGACCCGGTATTGGATACAAGCGCTTTGGTTTCAAGCAAGGTGGCCATGGCATCGTCACCAAAGATAATATTCGCTGTGTCGTCCGGCGGAAAGGCTTTAGCGCGATGCACATTCTCTGCACCGACAATGATCGACAGATCCCCCGGTTGGAGGATGCCGGTCAGCGACATCATAAACACGAGCTCAACGGATACATTAAAACCCGGACAGCCCGCGTATAGGTCTAGCACGAGTGCATCCGGACAGTCGCGTTGCACGATTTCAAATGGATACCGGATAAGGGGGCCGCAATCCATTTTGTCTTCACCGATGTTGGTCGCCCCGATGACCAGCTTGATGCGCGCCGGATCAATATCAGATGTTTGCATTAGATCCTGCATGGCCGAGACACCGATACGTTCATCTGGCGCTGCCAGCACCCGCGTGCGCACGCCGATGCGCTCTTCGATGGTTTTATGGTTGACCGGTATCCCGCCTTTAAACATCAATCCTTTATTTTCATAAATGGAATTGTCGACGAGGGTACCCCCGTGCCAGGCGCCCTGGGCAATTATTTCTAAAATCGTATCTGCCATCAATTTTATCACCTAATGTGTTTAATTGAAGATCCGTTCAAATCCTTTAAGCATGCTCCAATCCTGTGTTCAAAAATGCCTAAAATTATGGTGTCGCTCGCGCCCGCCTTTTTTAAGAGGTGCAAATTCGAATACGAGTGCGAGTAGGATTTACGATTCCATATACATGGTTTTGTCATCGGACTCGTACGCGTCGTCGTCCTCGTTCTCGACACAAAATTGTTCAGCTTCTACATCATCCTCTGTTACTTAATAGAATTCATCGCTGCTAGACGTTAAAACGGAACTGGATAATATCGCCATCCTGCACCTCGTAAGTTTTACCTTCCAATCTCACAGTTCCCCGCTTTTTAGCTTCGGCATAACTGCCCGCATCCATCAAGTCTTGAAAAGAAATCACCTCGGCCCGGATAAACCCTCTTTTCATGTCGGAATGAATGGCGTCGGCAGCCATTAGGGCCGGGGTTGCCTTTTTTATGGTCCATGCTCTGACTTCGTTACTGATTACGGTAAAAAAAGATATTAACGCTAAAAGCGCATAAGATTGCTGGATGACGCGATCCATGGCAGATGCCGGGATGTTAAATTCGGCTAGAAATTCAGCGGCTTCCTCGGGAGGCATTTGTGCGAGTTCCTGTTCCAACTTGCCCCGGACCACCAGACAGGTTTCCTGGGAGCTGACATCTTTGGCATCCGGCAGGCCGTCGTCATCGTCTTCGTTGTTTGACAGAACCAGGACGGGCTTGGCGCTTAAAAAGGTAAACCCTCTGAGTTTGCGAGCCGATGCAAGCTCGGGTTTCTTTCTTAGCGGAATTTCGTTTTCGAGCGTTTTGCGGCATTCATCCAATAAAGATAGTTCTTCGTTATCGATCGTATTGCCCCGTTGGCGATCCAGTTCAAGGCGCTCCAGGCGTTTTGCGGCCACAACCAGATCAGACAGAATGAACTCCTGGTCGAGTTTGATAAAATCTTCAGCAGGGGTCTGTTTTTCAAAGCCGTAAGTCGCATGGTTGCGAACGACATGCAGCAGTGCATCACAATCCCTTACAGCGGTCCAGATACTTTGGTCTTTGAGGCTATCTTTTCTATAGCCGGGCAGGAAATATTCGACCTGGGCATAGGTGGTTTTCCTGGGCTGGTACATTTGGCTGAGCGCGTCAACGCGGCCATCCGGAACCCGTATAACCGCAATACGGTCCTCGCCTTTGTGCTCTGTGCCTGAGATATTTTTGGTTAAGGCATCAAAGATGGTCGATTTGCCGGAACGCGGCAGGCCAACGATTCCAAGTTTCATAAATCGGCCTCACAAAAATTTCGGAGCGTTTCGCTTTTATTAAAGAGGGCTGGCGCCAAACGACACAATTGAAATCTCGAACAGGACAAACCGTCAGAGAATGCCATAGAATCTACCATTACTACCGGATATGAAGCAAATAAAAATTGGATTAATTTTCAGCCGCGTTCGTTGAGCGGGTCGTGGGCGTTTCGGGCAAGGCCGGTGTTTAAAAGGCGGCGTCTGCCAGTTCTGATACGTGTTGATGGTTTTACGAATTTAGCCTGATCGCTTCGCTTTCACTTTCGGTGGATGTGTCCTTTGGCGTTAATTGCCGGCGAAACGGATTGTTGAATATCAGTACGGTCATAATCGGAAGCACAAGACCCATGGCGCTGACCGTTATCATTAATATTCCCAGTTCGCCGTATTGACCCCGCGGGATCGCAAAAATTTTGTTTAAATAATTGGTGCCGAGACTGCTGGCGGAAAGTGCCAGATTGGTAAAGGCCGCCATGACCGCAAAATAGGTGGCTTTTTTATCGCGGGGCGCCTCCTTTGCAATCCACGCCAACATGGGAATCATGGCCACCTGACCCAGCGGCGAATCTGCCATGGTATCGATGATGGCGATGGCGCGGGCGCCGAAGCCAAAATTAGCCTCGGTCCAAACATGCAAACCATAGTACATGCCGATGAACGGCAAAATCATAATGGTATTGTAGACCGACAAAAAGACAATCAGATAGGGTACCGGATGACGGCCCATCCAGCTGCGCAGGGCAAACATGCCGGCGATGGCCAGCAGAGAGGCTATCTGACGCAAGGTGCCGAAAAAAGCCTCATCAAAGCCCAATACGTCGATTTGCCACCAACTGGCCCCGGGACCGAATGACGGCATGGCCCGGAAGATAAAAATGATAACGGCAATGCCGATGATTTCGCGACGCTTGAGAGGGGGCATTTCCTGCACCAGCTGGTACAGAAGATAGGAGATAATCCCCAGGGAGCCGACAAAGATAATTTCTTTTTTTAACTGCAGACCGGATAGTCCCAGCAGTAAGGTCATGATCACAAATATCCCGCTGCCGCCCAGAATATACCAGTTGGGAGGCGTGCGGATGTCATGCACCTGCAGCATTTTATCGATTTCTGCCGGTGAAAAGCCCTCTTGCCGCAGTCGAAGACGGCGATACCGGGTTGTCCAGCTGCCCAGGGTCACGCCCAAAACAGAGATAAGCGGAATGACGAGCGACCCGGAATACATTACCTCATATGAGAGTATTTTCGCCAGCCAACCGCCCAGTCCGGCCACCAGGGCGCTGCCGCCGATTATCGCAATGCGTCCCAGGGTCTGCATGGTGACATGCATGCGCTGCAGCGTTAGCTCTTCTATGGGAGATCCATCTTCATCGACAGCGGGTACGGCTTCGACGGTCATGGCATCTGCGACAACATCCTGCAGGACAAAACCCACCGGGGACAGGAGCACCGAAATGATGTACCAGATATCAACCGGCAGAAAAGTTGCCATCCACTGGGTATGTCCGGTTAATCCCACCATGATCAGCAAACTGAGCGCCATCAGCATTGCCCCGAAATAGACAAAGGCGGCTTTGCGGCGCCAGAACAGATCAACCAGATGCCCCAGCGGCATTTTTAAGGCCCACGGCAAACCGGCCCAAAATGCCAGACCCGCTAGAAATGCGGCCGATAATCCCAGTTGCTCCTTTACAAAAAAAGATTCGATGATACCCGTAAAACCGGAAACGCCGGCGGCGAGATATACCATCAGTGGGGGCAAATAACTCCAGCGCATTTCGCGGACGATGCCTAAAAAATCCCGCGTAAACCAGAACCAGAATCGGTGGGTTATGGGGATGTCTTTGGAGTGAGCAGGCTGTTCGGCAGTCATGGCCCCCTTCGGTCAAATATGGCAAGTCGGATTGCGTTTTTAATTGCTTTTGGCAAAACAATTTCAGTCTACGGACGGTTCTTTTTTAATTCAGTCATGTCCGGCAGAGAAATATTGCCCTCCGACTCAAACGGCAGCACCCCGGGAAAGGCACCTGCTCCGAGGCGCAGTTTTCCTTTGATGTGATACCGCAGTTGCTCCTGGTTGGGCAAATCGGCGGTGCTTTTTATGATGTCAAAAATCGATGCGTAAATTCGCAGCGGCAAAAGCTGTGTGCCATAGGACGGTATTTCAACATCGGCGTCGGAGACGCCGATGGCAAACGGCTGTCCGTTAATTTCAAGTTCGCATTCAAGGCCTCTGATTTGAAGCGCCGTGTCATTGGTATTAAACACCCGCAACTGAACCTCAAAGACGGTTTCAAGGACATTGAATTCTTGCACCCGAATGGTGGCCAGCTTGACGCGCGGCGGCTCCAGGCGCTGTCCAACGCCTGAACATCCGCACACGGTGAGTAAAAACATAACGGTTGTAATGGTAATTTTGGTTAATCTAAACGGATGCATGTTATGCTTCATTACAGGTGTCGGCCATCAGATAACAGATGACAGAAGTCAGATGACAGAAAACAGTCATTTTTTTGTCATCTGTCATCTGTTTTCTGCGCGCTGTATTCTGTTTATTACTGTCCCAGGATGCTTTTCAGCGCCCCTTTTGCGGTGTCTTCAAGACTTTTTTTGTCCAATAGTTTTTCACCTTTGCCGGATCCCAGTATCTTTTCTTCCAGCTGTTTTTTGGCCACGCCGGCAAGGTCGGGTGCAAATTGAGGCTTTGAAAATGTACCGGACACCAGCACGGGAACCATGAGTCCTGAACGCTGTTCCGCATCGCCTTGGCCTTTGATCGTTGCGACCACTTTGGGTTCCACACGGAAGTCCAGCGTTTCTTTGACGAGATTGGCATCACCGGCTGCAATCACCCGAATCAGCGGTGATTTCAGGCTCGTTTGGGGGGTATGAACAAGACCCTGTTTAATGCTGAAGGGTGCATTTAATTCTGCAAAATCGGTTCGCGGTCGTTGCGCAGGCGTTTGCGCCAACCCAAAGGCAGCCTTTACATTGCGGATCATTCCGGCCAGATCGATCCCGATGATGGCCCCATCGTTGAATCGAACCTGCCCGTTACCGTCTAAAGTTTTCTTTATCATCGCGGCATCCTCGCCGGACATGCTCAGTTTGAGCTGGGCGTTGGTGACGCCTTCTAATATGTCTTTTTCCAGAACATCCTTAAGCAATGGCCCGGCCTGGATATTTTCAACGTCAAGGTTGACACTACTTTTAGGCGTATCGGTCTGCACATTAAAATTACCGTTGCCGGATACGTTTCCCTGGTACATGGCCAATTTCAAGGGATCGAGATTGAATATTCCGTCCCTGGCTTTGATTTGCAGAAGTAGATCTTGGATTTTGGCTTTATTGGCAATGAGCTGTCCGATCCGAATCCGGCCCTCTAAAATGAGTCTTCGCAGAGGGGCGTAATCGGTTGGTTTTTTTTCGCTCGGTTTTTCTGCCGCCGGTTTCTTCTCAGATTTGGGGGGCAAATACCGGTCCAGATTGATCTGGTCCAAATTTAAATCAAATGCCAGATTCGGTTTTGAGAAATCAGAGGCCTTAAGCGAAAAATTTAGTGTCGATTCGTCCAAATTGAGAATTCCATCCGTTACGGCGACTTTTGATGCATCTCCTTTGAGATTTGCT
>JASFGM010000104.1:0-7719 GCA_050123755.1 Desulfobacterales bacterium | reverse complement strand
TCTCGAGTTTTTAGCGCTTTGAGCGTTCCATCTTTTGGGAGTGACATGGGTAAGCTACAACGAAAGAAAGCATCTGGGGTTAAGAAAAAGAAGAAGCAAAAGACAGGCGCGACGGCATCGGCCAAAGTTCGAACCTTAAATGATGCGAGTTCGAAAAAAGCTGCTGTTGCGGAGACCCGAAATAAAGACACCCAACCGGCGAAAACGGTACCATCGAAAAAGCAATTTCAGGTTACGCGTGCTGTACCTGCGAAAACCAAAACGAATTTGTTTAATTCGACGGTTCAGTTTTTAAGAGAAGTCAAAATTGAGCTCAAAAAGGTGACCTGGCCGTCCCGCAAACAGACAATCGGTTCGACGGTCGTCGTTATTGCCTTGATTATCCTTATATCGCTTTTTTTAGGGTCCGTCGATATTGGTTTGTCCAGTCTGATCCGCGCAGTCTTGCAATAAAATAAGGAGGAAAAAGATTGGCGCTTAAATGGTATATCATCCATGTTTATTCGGGTTTTGAGAATAAGGTGAAAGCAGCCCTGGAAGAACGCATTGCGTCCTCCTCCTATGCTGATAAATTTGGAGAGGTGGTTGTGCCGACCGAAGAAATTGTGGAACTGGTTAAAGGAAAACGAAAGACATCCGCTCGCAAATTTTATCCCGGATATATTCTGGTGCGACTGGATCTAGATGATGAAACCTGGCATATCGTCAATGACACCGCCAAGGTAACCGGGTTTTTGGGAGGCCGCAGAGAACCCACACCGCTTTCCGACGAGGAAGCGGCGCGTATTCTGAATCGCATGGAGGCCGGGAAACTAAAACCGCAGCCTAAATACTTCTTTGAACACGGAGATGAAGTTCGGGTGATTGATGGGCCCTTTACCAATTTCAACGGAACCGTGCAGGAAGTGAATCCTGAAAAGGGAAAGATAAAAGTGCTGGTGAGCATTTTTGGGCGATCAACCCCGGTGGAATTAGAGTTTGTCCAGGTACAGAAACTTTGATTAACTAAAAATTGGAGTAGATGAGCGAATGGCAAAAAAAGTTTTAACAATGATTAAACTGCAGGTAGAAGCTGGGAAGGCCAATCCATCGCCACCCATTGGCCCCGCCTTGGGGCAGCACGGCGTCAATATTATGGACTTTTGCAAAGCGTTTAACGCCAAAACGGCCAAGGACGAAGGTATGATTATACCGGTCGTCATTACGGTTTATCAGGATAGAACCTTCACCTATATTACCAAAACACCGCCAGCGGCAGTGCTGTTAAAGAAAGCTGCAAAAATCGCCAAAGGTTCCGGTGATCCCAAGCGAGAACAGGTTGGGCAAGTCACGCGTCAGCAAGTTGAAGAAATTGCAAAGATAAAAATGGTCGATTTAAACGCCAATGATTTAGACGCTGCCTGCAAAATAGTAGCAGGTACGGCAAGAAGTATGGGCATTGAAGTGAGCTAGCTATTACCGTTGCGGGTTGCGCTTTGCGGGATTCGAGCAAAACAGATTTTCAAATCGCAAACTGCAACCTGAAACACGCAACGCGATTAAGGGAGAATGTTATCACGATGTCGAAACGGGGGAAAAAATATTCAGATTCCAAAAAAAGAATCGATTCAGAAGGTGTTGAAAGTTTCAACGATGCGGTCAAGGTGATGCTGGATTCAGCTTTTGCCAAATTCGATGAAACGGTTGATGTGGCGGTTCGCCTCGGTGTTGATCCCAGGCATGCCGATCAAATGGTTCGGGGCAGTGTGGTGTTGCCGCACGGGACCGGCAAGGAGATGAAGATTTTGGTCTTTGCCAAAGGAGAAAAGGAAAAAGAGGCAACCGATGCCGGAGCGGACTTTGTGGGCAACGAAGATCTGGTTGAAAAAATAAAAAGCGGCTGGTTCGGATTTGATAAGGCTGTGGCTACGCCGGATATGATGGGCTCCGTCGGAAAACTCGGCAAACTGCTTGGGCCGCGGGGGTTGATGCCCAACGCCAAAACGGGAACCGTTACCTTTGATGTGGCCCGGGCCATAAATGACCTGAAGGCTGGGAAAATAGACTTTAGAGCTGAAAAAGCCGGAATTGTGCACGCACCGATGGGAAAAGTCTCTTTCGGAGTTGATAAAATTGTTCAAAATATGACGGCTTTTTTTGATACGATCATACGTCTCAAACCGGCTTCCAGTAAAGGGACCTATCTAAAAGGCATTGCAATCTCAACAACAATGGGCCCCGGTGTTAAGATTGATTTGGCGCTTGTCAAAGATTTGTTCAAGTAATCTGCCGGGATTAACAAAGATTGCGTACATCCACACTCAAACCTCTGAAGTAATTGGAAGAATTGGAAATAGCGTTCATATCAAAAAAACCATCTGTCGAAGACCGTAGGTTCACAAACACAGACACCTTTCTGTGGATGTGTTTAATCGGCACTGCCGGCCTACCCAGGCAGTTGTATGATTTACGATTTCTGGACAAGTCTATTAAGGGTCGGAAACCAACGGCCGGCAATCGCAAATCGGCAGCGTCCATCCCTCCGGTTTTTATCAGGTATAGAAAGGAGGTGTTAGGTTACTAGTGAATTTAGAAGATAAAAAAAAGATTGTGCAAAATTTAAATGAACGATTTTCAAAGGCTGCGGTGGTCATCGTAACCGATTATAAAGGCCTTGATGTCGCTGCCATTAATGATTTGCGTCGCAGACTCAGAAAAGAAGAAGTCGAATATCAAGTGGTTAAAAATTCACTTATGGTTCGCGCATCACAAGAGACCGATGTCGCCTTGATCAAGGAAACGTTTAAAGGTCCCAGCGCTGGGGCCATGAGTTATAGCGACCCGATCGCCCCGGCAAAGGTTTTAACCGAATTTGCCAAAGACCATGATGTGTTTGAAATCAAAGTCGGGGTTATGGACGGCAAAATTCTTGAATTAAACGAGATCAGGGCGCTTTCGGCATTACCATCACGGGAAGTCCTGTTGGGCACCTTTGTTTCCGTCTTGAACAACGTGCCGACCGCCTTTGTAAGGACAATAGCGGAAATTCCCAGAAGATTGCTGAATGTGTTACAGGCCATAAAAGATCAAAAAGAAGCCGCTTAACCGAAACAACAATATTGAAAAATCATCTATTGATGACTTTGCAAGTGAAACTGGAGGAAGAAAATGGCGAAAGCGAGTATTACCAAAGAAGATGTAGTCGAATTTGTATCCAATATGTCCGTGCTTGAGCTCAGCGAGCTCGTCAAAGAACTGGAAGAAAAATTTGGCGTGTCTGCAGCCGCACCGGTAGCCATGATGGCGGCCGGTCCTGCTGAAGGTGCCGCCGGGGCCGCGGCCGAAGAACAAACCGAGTTTGATGTCATTATATTGGCGTCAGGGGATAAGAAAATCGCGGTCATTAAAGAAGTTCGCGCCATTACCGGACTGGGCTTAAAAGATGCAAAAGCACTGGTTGATGAAGTGCCGAAAGCCGTCAAAGAAGGCGTGGCCAAAGACGAAGCCGAAAAGATTAAATCGCAACTTGAAGAGGCCGGCGCTCAGGTGGAGATAAAGTAAATTCAACCATATAGGACCAGCTGGAATTGAAGATTGAAGATTGCAGATTGAATATTTGTGGATGTCGCTCGCGCAGCGCTTCCAGCCCGTAGGCCTCCAGGCCGGAGGCGCAGGCGCTCCCGCAGCGCTTGCGCGGCGTGTGCGCCGCGTGTCGCTCCGTCCTTTTTAAAATTGAAAGAATTCCTTAAATATTCAATATTCAATCGAAAATATTCAATCGTTAACTGAAACCCATAACTCAAATAACAATGGAGATGCCATGTCAAGTCGCACAATGGCGCCAAAGCGGATTCGGAAAAATTTTGGTAAGATAAGGCAAATTGTAGGAATCCCCGATCTTATTGGGATGCAACGTGAATCGTTCCAACGGTTTTTACAAATGGATATCCCACCTGAAAAACGCGAGGATATCGGTTTGCAGGCCGTCTTTAAATCCGTTTATCCCATCAAGGATTTTACAGGCAGTGCATCCCTTGAATTCGTGTCTTACCGCTTTGGTGAGGTAAAACACGGTATTGAGGAGTGCATCCACCGCGGAATGACCTATGAGATACCTGTGCGCATTACCGTCAGGCTGGTCGTCTATGAAATTGACGATGATACCGGGGTCTCAAACATTCGCGATATAAAGGAGCAGGAGATTTACTTTGGAACCATACCCTTAATGACCGAAAAAGGTACCTTTATTATCAATGGAACCGAGCGCGTTGTCGTTAGTCAGCTGCATCGATCATCGGGGGTGTTTTTCGATCACGACAAAGGAAAATCCCATTCAAGCGGGAAAATTATATATAGCTCCCGAATTATTCCGGTGCGCGGTTCCTGGATTGATATGGAAGTGGACCCCAAAGATATTGTCTATATCCGCATCGATCGCCGGCGCAAGTTTCCGATCACGCTGCTCTTTAAGGCGCTGGGTTATACGACCGAAGATCTCCTGAGCTATTTTTATAAGACTGAAAAAATCATCGTAAAGGGCAAACGCTACTTTAAGGAATTCAATGAAGAGTTTTTAAGGGGTAAGCGCGCCAGTAAGGACGTGCGGGATTCTGCAAGTGGGGATGTGATTGTAAGAAAGGGTCGGGTGTTTACCCTAAAAGCCATTAAACGACTCAAATCCATCCGTATGAAGTTAATTCCGATAAGCGCAGAAGAGATTATCGAGCGGGCAGCTGCCCATACAATTTTGGATCCAAACGACGGCCAGCCCATCGTTAAGGTCAGCGAGCTCATTGATGAGGAAACATTTACCAAACTCAGCGAATCCGGTATCGCAGAATTTGATTTACTTTATGTCGATGCGGCCACCAACAGCGACTCTATCCGCAAAACGATTTTGCTGGACAAGGTCGAAACCAAGGAAGAAGGCCTGATCGAGATATATCGGCGGCTCAGGCCGGGAAACCCGGCCACACCGGAGGTGGCTCAAGACTTTATTGATAACTTATTTTTCAGGTCCACCTATTATGATCTTTCCGGTGTGGGCCGCTTGAAAATCAATCAACGCCTGGGCATTAGCAGCGCCGTTAATCTAAACATCTTGCGAAAAGAAGACATCTTACTTACGGCTAAAGCGTTAATCGAGCTTCGCGATACCCAGGGGGTTGTAGATGATATTGATCATTTGGGCAACCGCCGCGTTCGCGCAGTTGGCGAACTTCTTGAAAATCAGTATCGCATTGGGCTTGTGCGCATGGAGCGGGCAATTAAAGAACGGATGAGCCTTCAGGAGGTCGATGCACTCATGCCCCACGACCTGGTGAATCCCAAGCCTGTTTCTGCAGTCGTGAAAGAGTTTTTTGGCACGAGTCAATTATCCCAGTTTATGGATCAGACCAATCCACTTTCAGAGACAACCCATAAGCGGCGACTCAGTGCATTAGGACCCGGTGGCCTTACCCGCGAACGGGCAGGTTTCGAGGTGCGCGATGTTCATCCATCCCATTATGGACGCATCTGCCCCATTGAGACTCCCGAAGGGCCCAACATCGGTCTGATTGTGTCCTTGAGCACTTATGCCCGGGTGAACGCATATGGTTTTATTGAAACCCCTTACCGGGTGGTGGCAAATGCCAAAGTCAGCGAGGAAGTAAAATTTCTGGATGCCTTTGAAGAAAAGGACCATCCCATCGCCCAAGCCAATGCTCCCATTGATAAAAAAGGGGCCTATGTTAATCCGCAGGTGACCTCGCGGGTTGCCGGCGAGATGATGATGATCGAACGGCAGGCCATCGATCTGATGGACATTTCGCCGAATCAGCTGGTGAGTATTTCGGCTTCTTTGATTCCGTTTTTGGAAAACGATGACGCCAACCGGGCGCTGATGGGCTCTAACATGCAGCGCCAGGCGGTGCCTCTGCTCATCAACCAGGCGCCTTTGGTGGGCACCGGTATAGAAGGCGTGGTGGCAAGGGATTCCGGGGTGGCTGTGGTCGCTCAAAGGGATGCTGAAGTCGTTGACGTTGATGCTGCTCGGATTGTATTGAAGCATCATCCTGCTAAACAACCTTCTGAAAAGGATGTCAGCATTTATAATCTTTCTAAATTCATTCGCTCCAATCAAAACACCTGTTTTAACCATCGTCCCATTGTTCGCAAAGGTGAATTCGTAAAAGCCGGGGAGATCATTGCCGATGGTCCGGCAACCGATCAGGGTGAATTGGCCTTAGGGAAAAATGTTACGGTGGCCTTTATGCCCTGGGGTGGCTATAATTTTGAGGATTCCATACTGGTGAGCGAAAGACTGGTCCGCGATGGTGTTTACACCTCGGTTCATATTGAAGAATTTGAAGTCGTCGCCAGAGATACCAAGCTTGGCAAAGAAGAGATTACGCGCGATATTCCGAATGTGGGAGAAGAAGCCTTAAAGAACCTGGATGACAGTGGCATTATCCGTCTGGGCGCTGAAGTGCAACAGGCCGATGTACTAGTCGGCAAGATCACCCCCAAGGGAGAGACGCAACTTTCTCCTGAAGAGAAGCTGCTACGCGCCATCTTCGGGGAAAAAGCCGGCGATGTCAAAGATACGTCTTTGCGGGTGCCCCCCGGGGTTCAGGGAACCGTAATCGATGCCAAAGTGTTTTCAAGACGCGGTATTGATAAGGACGACCGTACCCGCCTGATCGAAGATGAAGAAATATCCTCTCTTGAAAAGGATCGGGATGATGAATTGGCTGTCATCGAAGAGGTTGTGCGCTCACAGCTGGCTGATCTGCTGGTTGGTAAAATGGCCATGGCGCCGTTGAAGAAGGGCAGAAGGGTTTACATCGATTCCGGTGTTAAAATCGATTCGGCCACGCTGGCCAAGATACCACTGGCCCAGCTGGAGGCCCTTGTTCTGAAAGATCCCAAAATAAGTCAGCAGGTTCATGAGATCCTTGAACGTTACCGGGATCAGCGCGAGCTATGCAGACTGGCATTCGAGCAGCAGGTCAGCCGTTACGAAAAGGGCGATGATCTGCCGCCCGGCGTTATTAAAATGGTTAAGGTCTATGTTGCCATGAAGCGCAAATTGTCTGTCGGTGACAAAATGGCGGGTCGCCACGGAAATAAGGGTGTTGTATCCCGGGTTCTGCCCGTTGAAGATTTACCCTATTTCGAAGATGGAACACCGGTGGACATGGTGCTGAATCCGCTGGGCGTGCCTTCCCGTATGAATGTCGGACAGATATTGGAAATTCATCTGGGTCATGCTGCTAAAGGGCTCGGCGAGCAATTGACCCAGCTGATTGAGGCTGAAAAATATAAGGCGGTGCGGGAAAAAATGAAGAAAATTTTTACAAGGGCGACCCATCGAAAAATGATCAACGATTTTGACGATTACCAGCTTACCGATTTCGCTGATTTTTATAAAGATGGCGTTCATATGGCCACACCGGTTTTTGATGGCGCTAAAGAAGATGAAATTAAAGCCTTGCTGTTAGAAGCCGGGTTGGAGAAATCCGGACAGGCCACCCTCTACGATGGCCGCAGCGGTGAGCCCTTTGATGACAAGGTTACCGTGGGGACAATGTACGTTATGAAACTGCATCATCTGGTGGACGACAAGATTCATGCCCGCTCAATTGGCCCTTACTCACTGGTAACCCAACAGCCTCTTGGCGGAAAAGCCCAATTCGGAGGCCAGCGTCTGGGCGAAATGGAAGTTTGGGCCATGGAAGCTTACGGGGCAGCCTATGC
>JASFGM010000103.1:0-7728 GCA_050123755.1 Desulfobacterales bacterium | reverse complement strand
TTCGCAATGCCAGCGCTTTTCCCTATCCCATTCAATACGAAATAGCGGAAGGGGTCGACAACTACACGCTGGTTTGGAAAGAGGATAAAAGCCCGTGTCTGGAGCCCATCAAACGGGCGGCCAAAAGGCTGGAACAGATCGGCTGTCGCGCCATCGCAGCCGAGTGCGGTTATTTCGCCTATTTTCAAAAAGACATCGCCGGCTATGTGGACATCCCGGTATTTATGTCAAGCTTACTGCAGGTGCCGTTTATTCAGCAGGTTATCGGCCCTCAAAAAGCGGTCGGAATTGTCTGTGCTCAAAAACGATTCTTAAGCGACACCCATCTGCAAAATGTGGGTATTGATCTGAACAGCAATTTTTTTATCGCCGGCGCCCTGGACGAATACGGCTGCCCGCAGTTTACCAACCTTTGGGACCCTGAAAAACGCCCCGAATGCCCGGAATCTTATTACGATAAGGCCGAAAAAGATATGATCCGGGTTTGTTCAGAATTTTGCAGCGCCCATTCAAATATCGGCGCGCTCATGCTGGAGTGCACCGGCATGCAGCCCTTTGCCCGGGCTGTGCAGCGGGTGGTTGATCTGCCGGTTTTTAGCTGGGGCACCTTGCTGGATTATGCCTATTCGGTGGTTGTGCATCGGGACTATTACGGACACGTCTAACTAAAATTAAAAGTTCAGATATGTGCCCAATCTCACGAGTTTTAAGGGTAACTCATCCTTGTGAGTATTGGAGATATTTGCAATTTTGGGAGACTTGATTTCTTACTGATAAGAATTGCTTAGAAGGCCGCTAGGTCTTCCGTTTTTGCCAGGCCAAAAATTCACCGGGACGAAGCCGGTAACGGGCAAAATTTCCCTCGTGTAATGCGGCTATCTCTTCTTTAGCAATCTTGAGAAAATGCTCGCGATCATCCTCCGCTACCCGATCCTCTACTAAATGTGAAAGGACCTCTCCTGCATCAGTAACTTTCCCCTGACCAACCTGCCGAATCGCCTCACCCACACAATCGATCAAAGCTTTCCGATAGCGCAGCCGGAATGCATCGGGCTCGCCTAAAGCGTGGCGTACTACATGATAACGTTGGTACGACCGTTCATATGTCCAGACGAATACGTCTCTCAGAAGCTCAATGCGGTTGAGTTCATAGACCCCCAGTAGTCCATTGATATATTGGTCTTCCGGTACATCCAAAAAGGATAGAGGGCACAGGTTGTGTCGAATAAAGGGAATATTCGCGGCCAATCGCGATACCCTTTTATTGACGTCTTCGAACGGTTGAAGGTAGGGCAGATGTACTGTGACAAAAAATGCCTGTTCATATGGATCAGAAATGGCAGAGGCAGTAGACAGGATTTGACTGAAAATTTCATCGATTAATTGCGGTACTGCCAGCGGTTCATAGACAGACTTCCCTATGCTAACAGGGATGACACGCAATCGTCCCGATGCTTTCGGATCCCCCAGTAGATTATCGGAAAGCAATGCATGAAGATTGAGAATGGTTCGGCGATCAAACCCCATTTCGTCTGCTGCATCCACGAGGAACTCAATCGCCGCTTTGTGATTAAGCACCATTTGGGTCTCGAACGGTGTTTTCCCGGGCGCAGATTCCCCGAACGCAATGAGCCTTTCGGTTTCCAGGAGTGAATAGGTATTTCCTTCCAGACGGCTTGACGCCCAGGAAAGATCGATCAAAAGCCTGCCAAGAATTTGCCGAATATAGGTCCCGGCAGCGTAATCGATACCGGTACGCCGGCCAATATCTTTCAAGTGATTACGTATTGCCGGTTGCAGGTACCAGGTTACATTAGGCTCATAACTGTCGATGAATTTTCTTTGGTAACCGACCGGATGGCGAGCAGTTAAAGGTTGGGAAATCAGTTTTTCTATCTCTTGTGCATCAGTGGAAAGTAAAATTCCTTCCCTGGTTTCATTCGTTTTATCAGGTGTAACCAAGGGCAGGTAGCGAGTGGCTCGTCCCGCACCTACAATTTGGATACGTCCCTGCTTTTCAAGCAGGACCAACCGTCTCTGCAACGTACGGCGATTGAGGGACAAGCCCTGACCTTTAAGTGCTTTCTCTATTTCCCCAATTCCCCATCCTTCAGCTCGTGCGGCAAGCACGGTTTCAATAGGGGATATGTCTCTGTTTGAAATATATTTTGGCATTTTTTTGTCGCGATATCAGTTTTCGCGACAAAATAACCTTTTATTTGTCGCGATTCAAGTATTTATGACATATTATTTGTCACGATGATGTGCTCGCAGCTTTGAGCAAAAAAATATCTGTATCCAAATTTTTCTGAACCTTGTAGTCCATCCAGAGATCAAATGCTCACAAAAACGCAAATGTTTAAGCTAATCACAGACTACGGGATCTAAAAATATTTATGATTGCCAGATAATACATGCAAAAGATGTTACGTATATATAGCAGTTATTCACAATTGCCGATATTTAGGTATAGCGTCATGCAATCTCAAATTTCGGCTTCAAATTAATATCTCATTTAAATTATTCTCCAGCGAACGTTGAGATCAGCCGCAGTAATTGGCTGCCGGCTGCAACGACATGTTAGGGCTTAGGTTTTCTAAAACTGCTGAGGAACGCTCTGGGGCTGACAATTTTGATATTCATGTAATCCTGGATTTTTTTGACAGCGCTGTCGCCCGTGATAACAAATCTAGCTTTCAAGGCAACCGCACATTCAATGAACTTATCATCGTCAGGGTCTTCTTCCACAACATGCAATTCCGGAGTTTTTGCCGTGTAAACCAGATGAACCCCATGCGCAAACAGACCCAGCAATTCCTCCAGCTCTTTTTCATCTTGCAGTTTAAACCTACGCAGAACCTCTATGTATTCATCGACGATTGGTTTGGAGAGGCAAAGGGTGATTTCGCCCGATTTCCAGAGATCAATTATTTTACGGGGATTGCCGCCAAAAAAGGATGAAATGAAAACGTTTGTATCCACCACAACCTTGATCACTTTTTCGCTCTCACTTCCCGAATGGCACGCTGGATTTCTTTAGGTCCAATTTTTCGGGTTATAAGTTTATCACCTATGCGCTGCCACAGATCATCAATATACAAACCAATATCTCGATTTTTAACGTACTCTTCGAGAAGTTCTCTGACAACTTCGCTAACACTTTTCCCTTCAGCCTTTGCAAGGGTATTGACTTTATTTTTAAGTTCAGGATTGATTCGAACGATCATTTGAGTGCTCATTTGAATTCACCGTCAATAAGATATAATGTATTAACATTATATACGTAATTTAGTAAATGTCAAGCATGGGATTTTTGGAATAATTGCTGCGTGCATCCCTGGTGGGTAATGCATACGCACGTCTACAGTATATTACATGCGCTTCACTTAGAGATGTCGTGTCTTTATCGAATCTTTTCCGGCTTGCGAAAAATTTGGGATTAGCAGACGTAAGGCGTATTTTCCTAAAGGTTTGGACTCATAGCCGTTATGTTGTCGGTTTAATTATGTTGTTGGGATTTAATTCTGTTTTTTGATTTTATTTTATCTAATTCCCGGACAATAATAAATACTCCATCTAATTCTTCTTATTCCTTTGCCTCTGCAGTCCACCGGTATTGTTTTCGGCATTTAAACTATGCGGTTCAGATAATTGTTTATAAGATCGTTTTCTCAAATCCTCTAACAGGAGAGAAAGCGATGAGCAGGAGTTCCACTCGCAAACGTCCGTGCCGGGTATGCAAACGCTGGTTTATTCCCCACCCACGACTCAAGGATCGGCAAAAGACCTGCGGAGATCGGCAATGTCAGCGGCAATGGCATCGTCGAAAGTGTGCGCAATGGAACCGCGCCAATGTCGATTACTTCAAGGCCAACTATCTGGATAAAAAGCATGAGGCAATCCGCCCACCTCAAAGCCGTCTGAAGACGGGACTGCCGCTGGGTTATGTTCAAGGGCGCATCGGATCTGAGCATCTGATCATCATTGAGTATCTCAGCCAGTTGCTCATGGGTCGCTGGCGACATCTGATCGATCAGCAATCCATGGTCAATGCACCCGTCAGCGACCCACTACCCCCTTCGGTGTTTTTAAGAGGTGATACGCATTCAAGCTGTTGTAATCACAAAGCATTTTGACGGACTATGGCAAAAACAATTTTAAGAGGTGATAAGTAGTTAAGTTCTTGTAAAAACACATGATTTAAACCAACTATAGGCATTGGGGTTTTCAAGAGACGATCGACTTTCGTCAATGAGCCGGTGTATAGATGATGACAACATCAAAGGAGTCGATCATGAGTGAGCCCCGATCTTCTCAATCCGAGCAGTGGATGCAAAGCTGGTGTTCCGACCACGGCTTGGCCAACATCAGCCTGTCATTGAGACGTCGCCTGCAGCAGGCCATTGATGCATATCTGCAATGGATGAAAGACCAGGGCTATCCTGACACCACCCGCGACGATCACCAACGCGAACTGCAGCACCTGATCGCATTTGTGCAACACGGCCGCTTAAGGTGGGATCAGATTTTTAGCCTCGAGGTGCTCAGCGCGTTTAAAAAACAGGTCGGCAAAAGCTACGGCCGGGCACTCAGAGCACTTTCGTGGTATTTGTTTATTCACCAAAAAATCAAACGCCCCATCGAAAAGCACTTTGTGCCGCTGCTGCCGGTCTATGAGCAGTATCTGGCCTATCGGCTAAAAAGCGGGCAGGTAACCGAGTCCACCGTCAAGCAGATGCGCCGGGTGCTGGTGGCTTTTTGTCGGTACTTAAAAAACGATAATGCTGATCTGGGCACCTTGAAAATTGAACAGGTCGATGACTTTTTGGCTCAGTTTTTAGTGGGCTTTGCGCCGGCCACCTGTCGGCTTTACCGCGGCTATCTCAAAGGCTTTTTAAGGTATCTGTACCACCACCAAAACGGCCGCGATCTGGCGCCGCTGGTGGTGGGCACAAGAGTATATGCCCAAAGCAAACCACCGAAGTTTTTACGCCCGGCTGAAGTCAAAAAGCTCTTTGACACGTTGAGCCTGTCTTCGGCCACCGCCATGCGCACCTATGCCATGGTGCATCTGGCTTACTTTTTAGGCTTGCGTCCCGTTGAGATCCACAGCATCGGCTTAGATGATATCAGCTTTACCAAGGCCGAGTTGACCATCAAAAGAAGAAAAAACGACAATCCCATTGTCCTGCCGATACCGCCGGCAGTCGTCAAAGCCGTCAGTGCTTACATGATCGGCGCCCGGCCCAAAAGCAAGTGCCGTAGGCTCTTTTTAAGCCATCAAAGCCCCCACGGGCCATTGTGTGCCGGGGCGGTGGCAAACTGCATGACGGCGGCCATCAGAGCTGCCGGGATCAAGGGTACCGCTTACTGGCTGCGGCACACCTATGCGCAGAATCTTTTGGAAAGCGGCGCAACCATTTTTGAGATCATGCAGATGCTCGGACATGATAAAATCGAGTCCACCAAAGTCTATCTTCACGTGCACATCAAACTGATGCGAAAGGTGCTCTTTGATGAATAAAGTCTTTGAAAGCTTTATGGCCCCCCAATTAAACCAGTTTGCCGCCTATCGCAAGCAGCTGGGATATGAACCCGATGCGATCCGTTCCATGCTGCTGGACTTTGACCGCTATTTGCAAAAACATGCCGTCGATCAAAGCCAATTGACCCCGGCCTTTTTTCTAAAACTTAGAGCCAACATCCATGAAGATCCTAATACCGTCAACAGGGTTTTATCCGGTCTGCGCGCGCTGTTTGCTTTTTTAGTGCGCCAGGGTCTTTATACCCAAAACCCCCTGGATGATATCCCGGGCCGCGGACAGCGCTACTTTGTGCCCTTCATTTTTACGATGCCCCAGGTTGATCAATTGCTTCAGGCCGTATGCCAAACCATCCGGCACGATCCACGATATTTTCTCTTCGATGTGGCCCTGTATTTATCTATCTTGCTGATGGCACGCTGCGGCATACGCATCAACGAACCGTTGCGCCTGCGGCGAGAACACTACCGGCCCGATGAGGGTACGCTCTACATTGAAAAAACCAAGTTTAGAAAAGATCGTTTGATCCCGCTGCCGGCGGCAGTCAGAAAAGAGCTCGATGATTACCTCAGATTGCGACAACTGTTCGATGCAGACAATCAAAGCCCGTATCTGTTAGCCTCCAAAAAGCAACGGGGCTTGCATGAGAATCAGCTGCGCCATGTCTTTGATCGCGCCGTTGAGGCCATCGGCATCCGCCAAAAGCGGCAGATCATCGGCGATATGACCTTCGGCAAACCCGTGCCCCACAGCCTGCGACATTCGTTTGCCATTAACACGCTAACTCAAATCAAAGCTCGCGGCCAAAATCCCCAGCATGCCCTGCCGGTGCTAGCCGCTTACATGGGACACCGCAAGTATCAATACACCGGTGCCTATTTGAAAGTTAACCATGCCGCCGATCGCAGCGGGCTGATCGAATTTGCCAAATCCCAACTGGATGTCATATGAGACTGTCTGCCGCCATCCATCAGTTCTTCAGCAGGTATCTACCGCATATCAAGGCGCTCAGCCCCCATACCATCAAAGCCTATCGGGATACGTTTAAACTGTTTTTACCCTATGCCGCCAACTATCACGGCATCAAAATCAGCTCCCTTCAAATTGCGCACCTTAGGGTTGAAGTCATTTTAGACTTTTTAGACAGTTTGGAAAAACAGCGCCAAAACTCGGCCAAAACCCGCAACAGCCGTCTGGCGGCCCTCAAATCAATGGCCAAAATGATCCGCTTCATGCATCCGGATCAAAGACAACTGGCCGATAAAATCCTCAGCATCCCTCAAAAGCGTTCTCAGCGGCAGCTGATCGGCTTTTTATATCCTCATGAAATCGATCAAATCTTACAGGCCGTGGATCTCAATAATGCCCTGGGCGTGCGGGACTACTGCCTCATGCAGCTGCTGTATGACTCCGGCGCCCGCGCCACTGAAATCGCCACCCTTAATCTGGACTATTTTAACGCCCACAATCAGACTCTGGCCATCCTGGGCAAAGGCAACCGCTTCCGTCAAATCGAGCTGGAGACCAAAACCGTCAGACTACTAAATCTCTACATTGCAAAATATCGTGTCAATCCCAAACCGGCATATCAGCACCGGCTCTTTATTAATCAACGCGGCAGACAGCTCACCCGCCACGGTATCTATCGCTTGTGTAAAAAATACCTGCACAGGGCATTGCCGCCCAAACGGCTCATGGATATCAACCCGGTTCACAGCTTCCGCCATTCGTGTGCCGTCAATATGCTCGCAGAGGGCCACCCGGTCTCCGATATCCGAAATAAACTGGGACATGAAGACATCCAATCCACCATGGTCTATTTGCAGCTGGACTTGGCGAAAAGGAAAAAAATCCAACAGCAGTTTATCCAATATGTCAAATCTAACGTTACGCAGAATCCTGAGATAGAGGAACTGATCGATTGGCAAAACAAAGATGATATCATGGCCTGGCTGGACGATCTCTAACCGTACACCACTGGCCTCCAGCCAAATGACTTGAGGTGGGTTTATACCAAAAAAATTATGTTAACTCGCTGATCATCAAAATGACCTAAAATACTATTATGTTGCCGAAATTAATTGAAATATTTAATTTGCAGCATAAGTGAAAAATAATACAATGACATCAGGTAGATAGGTGGGCTCGCAACATAATAGCCGAAATAACTACTTTCGAAATATTG
>JASFGM010000102.1:0-7734 GCA_050123755.1 Desulfobacterales bacterium | reverse complement strand
GGGTCATGAGCCACCACTTTCATCTGAAAACCTTTAGCCCGCAGCGCCACGCAGCGGCCGATGGCGCCTAAGCCGATAATGCCAATGGTTTTCTGCCAGATTTCAACTCCCAAAAATTTCGTATGTTAAAAATCAATGATTCCGGTATAGTTTTCAGGTGTAATTTGCAGCAATTCATCCTTTATGTTTTGGGAAACATCCAGGGACTCGATGAATTCAGCAATCGCTTCTTGGTCGATTTGCTTATGGGTGCGGGTAAACGCTTTTAAAGTTTCATAAGGCTGGGGATAGTCTTCACGTCGCAGGACGGTCTGGATGGCTTCTGCCACCACCGCCCAGTTGTTTTGCAGATCGGCTTGGATCACATCCGCATTTAAAATCAGCTTGTTCAGTCCCCGCATCAATGATTTCAAAGCAACCAGGGTATGGGCCAGCGGCACCCCGACGTTGCGGGTCACCGTTGAGTCTGTCAGGTCCCTCTGGAGTCTTGAGATGGGAAGCTTGCCTGCCAGATGCTCGAATATGGCATTGGCCAGGCCCAGGTTGCCTTCTGCGTTTTCAAAATCAATGGGGTTGACCTTATGCGGCATGGTCGAAGAACCGACCTCGCCCTTTTTTATTTTCTGTTTGAAATAATCCAGCGAGATATAAGACCACATATCCCGGTTCAAATCGATGAGGATCGTGTTGATCCGTTTGAGGTTGTCGCAAAAAGCGGCCAGATTGTCATAATGATCAATCTGAGTCGTCACTTTGGAGCGCCGCAGGCCCAGCGTTTTGTTGACCAGATTATCCGCAAATGCGATCCAATCGATATCGGGATAGGCGACCTGATGGGCATTGAAATTACCGGTGGCGCCGCCAAACTTGGCTGAAAAAGGAATGCGTTCTAAAAGGTCAAACTGGGAAGTGAGGCGATCAATAAAGACATAAATTTCTTTTCCAATGGTGGTGGGTGAAGCCGGCTGCCCGTGGGTTCGCGCCAGCATGGCGATATCTTTCCATTCACGTGCTTTACCGCGAAGATCATCGATAAGTCCATCAAAAGCCGGCTTCAATACCTCAAAATAAGCCTCTTTAAGCGAGAGCGGCAAAGCGGTGTTGTTGATATCCTGGGATGTCAGACCGAAGTGGATAAATTCTTTGTAAGCGTCTAAACCCAGCTCATCAAATTTGTCCTTTAAATAATATTCAACGGCCTTGACGTCATGATTGGTCGTCTTTTCAATTTCTTTGACTTTGCGGGCATCTTGCAGAGAAAAATCTTTCAAAATTCCCCGAAGAGACTCCAGCGCCTTTTTGCTAACGTTCTTTAGCGACGGCAGCGGCAGGCGGCACAAGGCGATAAAGTATTCGATCTCGACGCGCACCCGGTATTTAATTAAAGCGCCTTCTGAAAAATAATCTCCGAGGCTCGCAGCCGCACCCCGATAACGACCATCAACCGGTGAAATGGCTTCTAAATTTGAAAAATTCATAGGCAGATGAGTTCCAATTTTATGTCCATGGAGTTTGAGAGATTGGTGAGTACCTGGAAAGTATAGGCAAATGCATATGCCGTGTCAAGCCGCCAAAACGGGTGTCATGTCCCTGACACCTAAAATAAAACCGGAGAGAAAATTATGAATTGGGGCTTTTTTATGGGTGTGGCGATTTTCGTCTAAATCGGCGCATCCTAATTTTTTAGGCTGGACATGCTAAAATATGAGGAAGGCTTTAAAACAACTAATTTCATCTAAATTTTAATCATCTCAAAAATTTAAACCTAAACAATTCCTTAATATTTTTGTATAATATTTTTTTAAGATCCAATCTAATAAAAAGAGGCCATCAATGCAGAAAGCTTTAATTATCATCATCGTAATTCTAGTTGCCATTGGCGGATATCTGGGGTGGGATTGGTACCAAAAATCCACAAAGCAGGAGCTCGAGCCCAGCATTACCTTATATTTCTGGACGGATGCCAAGGGCAATAAGCACTTTTCCGATACCCCACCGCCCGAAGGTGCGAGAGATATTTATACGGATAAAGGCTATAAACATATCAAACGGCCCCTGGTGGTTATCATCAAAGATAAAGCAATCGAATTTTATAAAGAAACCAAAAAGAAACTCTTTAAACCCAAAAAGAAACGTAAAAAATAAATTATGGGTACAAACTGGTGCGGAAGGGCTAAGCGCTGGATTAAATCAGACGATAACGCAGCCGGGTGAATCGTTGCTCGGTCTTATTGTTGTTTACCCCGATGGCCAGTGCCTTTCGGCTTCCGACCATGACCACCAGATTGCGACCCCGCGTCACCGCAGTGTAAATTAAGTTGCGCTGAAGTAGAATATAGTGCTGGGTCAGTATCGGTAAGATGATGACCGGATACTCCGAGCCCTGGGATTTGTGAACGGACACGGCATAGGCCAGAATGATTTCATCCAGCTCGCTAAAATCATAGACAATGTTGCGGCTGTCAAAACAAATCGTTACCTGGCGATCTTCCGGGCGTATTTCGGTGATGCGGCCGATATCACCGTTGAAAACCTCCTTGTCATAGTTGTTTCGGATTTGCATGACCTTATCGTTAACCCGAAAGGTACGGTCCCCGCGCAGGATTCCGCCATTTCCGGGGTTTAATACCGCCTGGAGCCGATCGTTGAGATTAGCCGCACCAACCACACCCTTATGCATGGGCGTTAACACCTGAATATCGTCTATGGCATTAAAGCCAAAACGCCTTGGAATCCGCCGGTTTGCAAGTTCCAAAATAATGCCCAGAACTTTTTCGGGATCATCCTGTTCAATGAAATAAAAATCATTATTGGGATCGAAGCGTTCAGATTGTCCAAAAGAGGGCAGATCCCCTGCATTGATTTTATGCGCGTTGACAATAATCCGGCTGGCTTTGGCCTGGCGGAATATTTCATTCAACTCGATAACGGCAACGGCTCCGGATGTGATAATATCGTTCAGCACATTGCCGGCCCCCACCGAGGGCAATTGGTTCACATCTCCGACCAGAATGCAGGTGGCCGTTGCGGGAATCGCTTTTAAGAGGTGATACATCAAAATGGTATCGATCATGGAGGCCTCGTCAACAATCAGCAGGTCGCAATCAAGGGGATTCTTTTCATCTCTTTGAAACCCGTGCTTATGAAGACTGTATTCGAGCAGGCGGTGAATGGTTTTGGCTTCATGGCCGGTCATCTCACTCATTCGTTTGGCAGCTCTTCCGGTGGGCGCGGCCAGCATCATATTGATATTGAGTTTCGAAAATATTTTTAATATGGCGTTAATGATGGTGGTTTTACCGGTACCCGGCCCTCCGGTAATAACCATGACTTTATTTTCAAGGGCGCATTGAACGGCAGCTATCTGATTTTGGGCAAGGTCAAATGAAAGCTGCTGCTGGACCCACCGGATCGCCCGGTCGGAATCAACCGCGCGAATCATTTTCGGTGTGGAGAGCAACGCTTTCAATCGGTTCGAAATGCCGGTTTCACATTGATAAAATCGGGTCAGATAAACGGCTTTGTTGTTTGGTTTAAAATTTTCAACACCTGCATTTATATCTTCGATAATGATCTGTCTGTCGGTATTGAGGCGGCCGATGGCCCGGACAACGGGCTCACGCACCACACCCAGAATCTCACGGCAGCGTTCGACCAGCGGGTCATATAGAAAATAGACATGCCCTTCTTCAGACAGCTGATGCAATGTATATATAACGCCGGCTTCAACTCTTACCTGCGAGTCATCTGAAAATCCGAGTTCTTTCGCAATGCTGTCAGCCTTTAAAAATCCAATCCCAAAAATATCCGCCGCCAGGCGATAGGGGTTTTGTTTCACCACCGCAATCGATCGATCACCGTAACGTTTGAATATTTTAGTGGCATAGGCTGAGCTGACACCATGGGCTTGCAAAAAGATCATTACATCGCGGATCTCTTTTTGGGCGTCCCAGGCTTTTGCGATCCTGGCAATGCTTTTGTCGGCGATGCCCTTAACTTCAGCTAAACGCTCAATTTCATTTTCAATGATGTCCAGGGTATTTTTGCCGAATTTATCAACAATGCGCCCGGCCATGACCGGCCCCAGACCCTTAATCAGACCGGATCCTAAATATTTCCGGATACCGTAAACCGTTGCCGGAACCTTGGTCTTAAATTGGACGACCTTGAACTGCTTCCCGAATTTGGGATGCTGGGTCCATTCTCCCCGCATCTCTAGAATTTCCCCGGGCATCGGTGACATCAAATTACCGACGACGGTGACCAAATCTCTTTGACCCCGAGCCTTCACTTTGGCAATCGTAAATCCGTTTTCTTCGTTGGTGAAGGTGATCCGTTCTATCTGGCCGGAAAGATCGGTGAGCATAATCCCAATCCGATTAAGAGTTACTGTTCAGAAATTCCTGGTTTCAGGTTTCAGTGTTCAGGTGTCAGGAAACACGATACAGCGAACAACTTTCAGTCTGAGGGGCAGTTAATGGCAGTCGGGTCAATGGCAGTGGACAGAAATCAGATAGGGTGCTTCATCGTTTAGTTCTTACCATCTCACTTTTATCATCTGATCTCTGCCATCTGACACCTGAAACCCGACACCTGACACCTGTTCCCATAATGTGACTCACACCCAATCGGGTACGCGTACATCTGCATTTGGAGTCGAGCCGGGGATGAAACACTTGATATCTAAAACCGGCGTTCCATCAAAGGCGTCGATGTCTTCGATTTCGATACGATTGTCCCGGATTGATTTTATTTTGCACAGTGTTAAACCAATCAGATTCGGCCGCCGGGGAGAATGGGTGGCAAACACACCACTCAAAGGATTTTTTTCATCTCCACGGGGATGGACTCGCAGGGTTTTCCGCCGGTCGGCGGTATCGTTTTCATGAAACCAAAAAAACACCAGGATGTGGGAAAAACCCTCCAACCCCAGAAGTGCGTCTGAATAGGGTTCAAAGATTTCAATCCGGGTCGCTGCTGCTTTTTTGCGAACCACACCCACAGGAAAAATCTGAAAAGATTCCGGCATGGGATTTCTCCAATCCGATAAAGTTTACACAAACTGGTTTCAGAGGGTTTAGATTTTGTTTGATGTCAAGGTTTGATTCGGTTCAAAAGCGGAGCAAATAATTCGCGGCTGGAAGCCACTCCCGCTGTTTTTATGCACCATTTTCCATTTTATATTATAAGTACTAAAAAAATGTGGGAGCGGCATCTTGCCGCGATTATCGAGCATTTTGAACCGAATCGATGAGCCCATAATGTCTTTAAGATTAGATGCGAAATCCCGCTCACACCGGCGGGGCAACGCAGACAGCGGGCAAAATATAAATCTTCTGGAACCAGTTTTAAGGTTCTTGGAGCTCCTTGATGTTGGCATAATAATCCAAAGCCTCCGGATTGCTGAGGGCATCTTTGTTGAGCACCTCCTGGCCCTGGATAACTTTTTTAACCGCCAGCTCCACTTTCTTCATGTTAAGGGTGTAGGGAACATCGGGCACACTGATGATTTTGGCCGGCACATGCCGTGGCGAAGCATTGGTACGAATCATTTGTTTGATTTTATTCTTTAACGCATCGGTGAGTTCAACACCTTCTGCCAGCTTGACAAAAAGGATCACCCTTACATCATTTTTCCAATCCTGCCCGACCACAACGCTGTCATCGATTTCCGCCATCTGTTCCAGCTGGCGATAAATTTCAGCCGTCCCGATACGAACACCCCCCGGATTAAGGGTTGCATCCGATCTGCCGAGCATCACCACACCCCCCCGCTCGGTGACGGTAACAAAGTCACCATGGCGCCAGACATTTGGATATACATCAAAATAAGCAGAATGATATTTGCTTCCGTCCGGGTCTTCCCAAAAGTAAATCGGCATCGACGGAAACGGTTTACAGCAGACCAATTCCCCCTGTTCATTTATGAGCTCGTTGCCCAGTTCATCAAATGCACGCACGTCCATTGCCAGCCCGCGGCATTGGAGCTCGCCGGCGTAAACCGGCCCCATGGGGTTTCCCAGGGCAAAACAACCATTTAAGTCCGTGCCTCCGGAAATCGATGCCAACTGCAAATCCGCCTTGACCTCATCGTATATAAACTCGAATCCCTCGATTGAAAGGGGAGATCCTGTGGAGAGAACAGCCCGTAGCGGTTTCAAATCAAATTCTTTGCCGGGTTTTACGCCCTCATTTTGAAGCGCGGCGATATATCCCGCACTGGTTCCAAAGACGCTAATTTTCTCGTCCTGGGCCATCTCCCATAAGGCAGCGGGATGGGGGTGAAACGGATTGCCGTCAAACAGCACCAGGGTAGCACCAACGGCCAATGAGCTCGTCAGCCAATTCCACATCATCCAGCCGCAGGTGGTAAAATAAAAAATCGTATCCTCACGCTTTAAATCGGTATGCAGCACGAGCTCTTTTAAATGATGAACCAGAATGCCACCGGCACTTTGGACCATGCATTTTGGCAGACCGGTGGTGCCGGAGGAGTACATGATATACAGGGGGTGCTCAAAAGGGAGTTGCTCAAATTCAATCTCCAAGCCGGATTCTGATGATCGGAAATCCTGATAATGAACCGCATTCGGAACCCCGCCGATATCCGCTTTCTGTTCGGTGTAAGGCACAACCACAACTTTCTCAATTGAAGGCAGTTGTTTGAGAATATCTGAAATGCGTTCCAGGGAATCTATTTTATTGCCTTTAAAAGAATACCCGTTGGCGGTGAACAGGACGCGGGGTTTGATCTGTCCGAATCGATCCAGCACGCCCTTAATACCAAAATCCGGCGAACAGGACGACCAGGTCGCCCCCAAGCTGGCCGCTGCCAGCATGGCAATAATGGATTCAGGCATATTGGGCATAAATCCCACCACCCGATCCTCCGGCTGGATCCCCAGATCCTTTAAGGATCTGGCCAGACGCGCCACTTCATCATAAAGCTGGGCGTAGGTCATTTTGGTTGATGCCTGCCCTTCCCCTTTGAAGATCAGCGCCACCTGATCATCCCGGAATCTTAGCAGATTCTCGGCAAAATTAAGCTGAGCCCCGGGAAACCAATGCGCTCCCGGCATTTTTGCGGCATCATCTATGACCTGGTCATAGGGTTTGGAGTGGATGATGTCGGCAAATTTCCAGAAGGCCGCCCAAAAGTCCGCAATGTTTTCAATCGACCAGCTATAGAGGGAGGCATATTCATTAAAATTTTGATTATAAGTTTCATTGATAAAATGCATGAAACCGTACATATTGGTTTTTTTAATTTGCGCATCGGCAGGTTTCCATAATAATTTGGCCATGATCAACCCCCCTTTTGTCCATTTAGCAGGTTAAAAGCAATTGATTATTCAGGCATTGTTTGAAGAATTTATTATTCAGCCCAGACGCAATTATTTACCTTCAAAAACAGTCAATAGTCAATAAGATGGGTAAAAATTGTGAGGTCGTAGAAATTTTATGTCTTGCAGGTTGCCCGAATTTTGGATATTTGTCATTCTTTGACAATTGATAGAATCTGGCAATCAAGGAGACAGTTTATGCGCATTGTTGATTTGAGATCGGACACCTTGACCCAACCCACACCGGCTATGCGTCGGGCAATGGCCGAAGCGGAAGTGGGTGACGACGTGCTCGGCGAGGATCCAACCATTAACCGTCTGGAAGAGATGGCTGCGGAACGACTGGGGAAAGAATCGGCCCTAATAGAAGCCAGCGGCACCATGGGCAACC
>JASFGM010000101.1:0-7781 GCA_050123755.1 Desulfobacterales bacterium | reverse complement strand
TTCTTGATCTGTTCCACCGACAACAAATGATACGTTGGCACACATCGGGATTTAAATCCGGCGGGCATATTTATTCCTTTTTCAAATGGGTTCTAATGGGTTGATGATTTATTTATAATATATTAATAGCATTAAGCAAGCTCTGACGTAAATTATAAGGAGGTGTAATGATGTCATTTAAAGCGCTTTGCCAGGCTGTAGAATCCGGCAACACCAGTGAGGCTGAAGACATAACCCGCATACTTCTGGACGAAGGCACAGAGCCGCTGGAGATGATTGCCGTGCTCACAGAGACGATGAATAAGCTTGGCGAACTTTTTGCGCGTCTGGAAATATTTCTTCCCCAATTGATATTAGCCGGAGAGGCTTTAAAAGCGGTGGTTGATATTCTGCGCCCCAAGATAATGGAGACCGGGGAACAGGGAGCCCCCAAAGGCAAGGTTGTTATCGGTGTTGTCAAAGGTGATCTGCATGAAATCGGAAAGAATATCGTGAAGTTGATGCTCGAAACCAATGGATTCGAGGTAAAGGATCTGGGATACGATGTGGATTCACTCACCTTTATCAAAGAGGCCGAGGCCATGGGAGCCGATATCATCGGGGCCTCATCGCTGATGACCACCACCATGCCGGGACAGAAGGAAATCATAGAACTTTTAAAAGACAAGGGCATCAGAGATCAATTCAAAGTGGTTATCGGCGGCGCGCCCACCGGCCAGGAATGGGCGGACCAAATCGGTGCAGACCTGTGGTGTGAGGAAGCCAGTTCAGCGCCCCGGATGATGGCCGAGCTTTTACAAAAGCCGTAAGTCTAATCGTTCAATTCGTTGATTCATACGTTGATTAATTCTTATTTTGGCTTAGTCGAAATTTCTTGGTTTAAAGTTTCAGGTGTCAGGAATAAGAGGTGTCAGGTGTCAGTGTTCAGGTGTCAGGATTCGCAGCTGATGATCAGAGGTTTGACACCTGACACCTGAAACCTTTAACATTGGAAAGATTAAAATACATCGACCAATGCTAAAGATGCGATTGTAAAATAATAGAAGGAGAAAAATTATGTCCACTCCCTATCGTCTCTGGGAAATTTTGCAGCGGTCCAATACAGGTCCATATTGTGATGAAGATGATTTCTTGCCAAAAATATTTACACCCAAGCTGCAGGAGGTCATAAAAAAATATGAGATAACCTATGATCCCAAAACCCCGGTGCCGACCGACGACGATCTGGCGGACAGGGTGTGGCAGGCCGGCTGGGAGTTATTCCGTGAGGTGGGCCTTTACAACACCGACACCCACCGGATCATTCAGGTCTCTGACGATGAAATCAAAGAAGCGCTCTATATGACGACGGGGGCCTACTGGGTCGGCGCCGGCAAAGACGCTGTGTTATGGAAATACCGCCGGGTGGAGGATCGCGAGCCCCCATTTTGCATCTTCAGCCCGGACATAACCTGTGATGAAAATCTGCACCACTCCATGTGCCTCGCCTATCTCAAGGAGCCGCTTCTGGATGGTTTTTGTGCCCCCATCCTGGAAGACTCCATCGGCCAGAAAATCTCATCGGGCTCGCCGACTGAAATCAACGGGTGCACCCAGCACATATACAATCTTCGACTGGCGGCAAAGCAGGTCGGCCGGCCCGGTGTCTTTTTTGTTGCGGTCGGGACCGCCGAGCACGACACCGGTCAGATTGCCGTATCTGACAATGAGTGGGGGGTGCGAACCACCGATTCCCGACTCGTCGGAACGCTAACCGAATTTAAAACCGCGGACACGCTGCTCAACCGGGTTACCCACTACGCCCAATATGGATGTTATACCGGCAACCTTACAGGCCCCATCTACGGCGGATGGTGTATGGGTTCGGAGGGGGTTGCCGTTACCCTGGTGGCCTACAGTCTCAGCGGCCTTTGCATCCATGGCGCGATCTACAACCAGCATTTTCCCTTTCACCTGCATTGGGGCTCCAATACGACCAGAGAGCTGCTTTGGCCCATCAGCGTGGCCGGTCAGGCCATGGCGCGCAACAGCAAGCTTCTGCATACCTCCAACGGATTTTCAAACGCCGGCCCCATGACGGAAATGGTCTTATACGAAACCGCCTGCCATGCCCTTGTCAGCACGGTATCGGGGTGGCACCTGTGGGAAATGGCTTCGGCCCGCAATAAATATAGAAATCGGGCAACCCCGATGGAAGCCCGCATCGGTATGGAAGTCGGCCATGCCGTTGCCGGCCAGGGGATGACCAGAGCGCAGGCCAACGCGCTGGCCCTGAGGCTATTGTCAAAATACGAGGAGAATGCCGCCGATGCCCCCATGGGCAAAGAATACCCGGAATGCTACGATGTGGCCACGGCGCTTCCGACCCCGGAGCACTTTGATATGTACCGTCGCGTCAAGGATGAGCTGGCTGAAATGGGTATCGAATTCCCTTACTAA
The DNA here is from genome assembly GCA_050123755.1 of Desulfobacterales bacterium. Taxonomy (GTDB): domain Bacteria; phylum Desulfobacterota; class Desulfobacteria; order Desulfobacterales; family JAHEIW01; genus JAHEIW01. The sequence goes on along the minus strand of JASFGM010000101.1, from coordinate 5,342 downwards.
CGGTTATGGCTTAATATTGGGTAATATGAAAAAGCAAAAATTTTCTTTCCAATGAATTGATTGTCCGATATGTCTACTGGAATGTCCCCATCATACCCAAAAATCTGGTTAAAGCTGAAGCGCTCTCCGGTGATGGATGTCGCCAAATTCCTGCTGGTGGTGGCCGTACTCATCTGGGTTATGGCGCGCGGCACGCAGCAACTCGGTTATAACTGGCAATGGTACCAGGTTCCCAAATACATCTTTCAGTTTCAGGAGGGTGAATTTTCTTTTGGACCCCTTCTGTTCGGATTGTCCATGACGTTTCGTATTACCGCCTGGGGTCTTGTATTGTCGATGGCCATCGGATTGGTGACCGCCCTTTTGCGGCTATCCGATTCTTTCTTTGCCAGGATTGTTGCCAGAGGATATCTGGAGCTCATCCGCAACACACCGCTTCTGGTTCAAATCTTTTTCCTTTACTTCGTCCTGGCACCCATCTTCGGTTTCAGCCGCTTTTTTGCAGGCGTCCTCGCGCTGAGTCTTTTCGAAGGTGCTTACGCCTCGGAAATTTTTCGCGCGGGCATCGTCTCCATTCAAAAAGGCCAGTGGGAAGCCTCGCACAGCCTGGGTCTCAACATATTTGACACCTACCGCTGCATCATCCTGCCGCAAGCGATCCGGCGTATTCTCCCTCCCCTTACCAGCCAGGCCATCTCACTGATCAAGGACTCGGCCCTTGTCAGCACGATCGCGATTTATGATTTGACCATGGAAGGCCGGGCGGTTATCGCCGAAACATTTCTGACATTTGAAATCTGGTTCACAGTTGCTTTGATGTACCTGATTATTACGATAACGCTGTCTATTGTTGTCAATGTCCTCGAAAATCGGTTTCGAATTCAGACGTGAGTGACAAGGAGGATTTGTCTGTGCAAGAAAAGAAACTGGGTGATTATATTGTGACGGTGGATAAAATCGGCAAAACATTTCCCAACGGCGTTTGTGCATTGCGTGATTTTTCCACCCGAATACGCCGCAGCGAGGTGGTGGTCATTATCGGCCCATCCGGTTCGGGAAAATCCACGTTTCTGCGTTGCCTCAACGGATTGGAAGAGATCGATAGCGGATCCATCGTTATTGACGGAACGCCGCTCGACGAAAACAAAAAAAACAGACTGGAGATCCGCAAAGAAGTCGGCATGGTTTTCCAGTCCTTCAATCTGTTTCCCCATAAAACCGTGCTCGGTAACATAATCCTGGCGCCGGGGCTGGTGCGCAAAAAAAGCAAGGAGGAGGCCAAAAAGATGGCGATGGACCTCCTGATGAAAGTTAATATTCCCGAAAAAGCAGACAGTTACCCTTCTCAGCTAAGCGGGGGCCAGCAGCAGCGGGTTGCGATTGCCAGGGCACTGGCTATGCATCCGAAAGTAATGATGTTCGATGAGGCCACCTCCGCGCTGGATCCTGAAATGATCGGCGAGGTTTTGGACGTTATGAAAAACCTTGCCAGAGAAGGAATGACCATGATCGTGGTCACTCATGAAATGGGCTTTGCCCGCGAGGTCAGCGACCGGGTGATCTTTATGGAGGACGGTTGCATCGTCGAAGAAGGAACGGCAGAGCATTTTTTCACCAACCCGCAGAAAGAGCGGACTAAGCTTTTTCTCAGTCAAATTTTATAGAAAGCGGATAACCAATAACTATTAACTAATAACATTTCGTTATTAAAGGAGGGAAAGATGAGAAAACAATTCTACGTTTCAGCAATTGTGCTTGTAAGTGTTTTTGTTCTCGGTTTGGCCGCCAGCACTTCTGCAGGGGAGCTCCAGAGAGAGCTGGTAACAGAAAGCGCCATCGAACAGATCGCCAAACGCGGTGTCATCAAAGTGGGTATGGACGTCTTCGTGCCCTGGGCCATGAAAGATAAAAAGGGGGAATTAATCGGCTTCGAGATCGATATCGCCAAAAAAGTGGCTAAGGACATGGGCGTCAAAATAGAGTTTGTACCGACGAAATGGTCCGGAATTATCCCTGCCCTGATTACCGGCAAGTTTGATGTGCTGATCGGCGGAATGACAATTACGACCCAGCGCAACCTCAAGATCAATTTCACAAGGCCTTATTATTATACCGAGCAGGGGTTAATGGCGCATAAAAAGAAAGCGGCGGGCTTTAAGGTCGCCGACTTCAATAGCCCGGATGTCACCATCGCCGCCAGATTGGGTTCAACGGCCGCCGTTGCTGCAAAGCAGCAGTTTCCAAAAGCAAAACTGCGCCTCTTTGATGACGAACCTGCGGCGGTCCAGGAGCTGCGCAATGGTAATGTGCACGCCATGGTTTCGGCCCAACCACTGCCGTCAAGCACCGCCCTTGAATATCCCGATACGATCATGGTGTATGACGAAGTCATGATGCTTGAGGCGATCGGCATCGGCGTTCGCAAGGGCGACCACGAAACCCTCAACCTGATCAACAACTGGATTGAGATTAACCGCAACAACGGGTGGATTCAGGGTAAATACGCATACTGGTTCAAATCACAGGACTGGAAGAATCTCATTGAATAGCTTCTAATGTCGATGGTTTCAGGTGTTCCGCCGCAGGCGGATTCAGGTGTCAGTTCCTGTGTTCAGGGTTCAAGAATTTGTTAAATTAGTTTTATTTGTCTCATTGGTTTTATTGGTTAGCTTAAACCGAACCAATTGAACGAATTAAACCAATCAAACCAATATAACGTTTACTCAATGCTGACACCTGGCACCCGAAACCTGAAATAAAGCCGTTTTTTGTAAATTACTTGCGGGACACAACACTAGTTATCTGCTATTTTTTGTAAAGCAACTAAGAGAAATACCGTGCTGCAAAAGAAAGTCAAAATTACACCCCTTGACGTTCTGATATTGTGCGCCCTTCTCGGGGGGCTGACCTATATTATCTATCAGGTCAAGGTCAAACTAAACTATAACTGGCAGTGGGGAATCATCCCCCAGTATCTCTTTCGCTACGATGCAGACTCCGGAAAGTGGGTGTCCAACTACCTGATCCACGGGCTGCTGACCACCCTGCGGCTGAGCTTCTGGGGCACCCTGCTGGCCACCATCCTCGGCACGCTGATGGGGTTGCTGCGGGTGAGCAAAAGCCTATTTCACAGGATGATCGCGCGCTCCTATGTTGAGCTCATGCGCAACCTTCCGCCACTGGTCATTATCTTCATTTTCTATTTCTTTATCAGCGACCAGATAATGCCGATCATCGGCATTGACGATTTTCTCAGATCCAGTTCTCCTGGAACTCAACGCCTTTTTGAAGTACTCTTTTCACCGCCGCAATTCGCGTCGGCATTCATCGCCGCCCTCTTCACACTGGCTATTTTCGAAGGCGCCTATATCACAGAGATCGTGCGCGCAGGCATCGAGTCTGTGGAAAAAGGCCAATGGGAAGCAGCCCATGCCCTGGGTCTGTCAAAATATCATAACATGCGCCACATTATTCTGCCCCAGGCGATGCAACGCCTCCTGCCGGCTCTTGCCGGACAGTTCATCTCCCTGATCAAGGATTCGGCCATTGTTTCGGTAATATCGATCCAGGAGTTATCCTACCAGGGAACCCAATTAATGGCGTCTACCTACCTGACGATCGAAATCTGGATCACGATCACCGCCCTCTATCTGCTTATGACCCTGACATTTTCCCTCGGCGTCGGAAAACTCGAAACTTATATGGCCAGAAGCCAGGCCTAGTCCAATTGAGCGCGAGCGCTCAATTGGCAGTTATTTGTTATTCATCAAATCGTTAAATTGGTTATAAGATTTAGATGCAGTAGCCGGAATTTGATCCGACATAATTTGTTTAGAACTTACCCTCAATTCTGACATCGACTAAATTTCAAACCTATTTTCAGCATAATCAAAAATCATACACTCCTATGATACCATCTACTTATCTGTAATTTGGGGAAATTTGTGATATTTTATGATATCACAGATTTTCAAAGGCGTGATTTTTTGCAGATTATCTCAATATATGGCAAGTTGGGTGATATTTGGTTTTTTGCAAGATATCTGCAATTATTTCAATCCCAAAATTGGATCCATTTAAATGGATTTTTATTGACGGTTAGATATATTCCAAGATATTAAATTGCTGACATAACGCTCTCCCGGTGTTCAATCGCAACCTGAAATTCATCCTAATTATTATGTCTTTCTGCTATCTCAATTCATCTGGTATAGAATCTCATCGCTTATCACGTATATGAAAATTTACCTCTTTATTGATCAAAATGGGGGGTAATCATGAGATCTCAAATGATAAGAGGAACTCAATTATGTATCATTATTTCGCTATTGATCATTGGGGCTTGCGTGCATAAGCCCGATACGTTTTCGATGAATATCTATCATGGTAAAGATAACGTTTATTTTGAACAGAGCGTATTCAGAAAGGGACCCTACCGCTACATGATGGGCCACCCTTACTATAAAGATCACAATCAAACATTCAAATTCACTTTTGAATTGGATGATATTTCAGCATTGTATTATACCTATGTGTCGATTGAAACCTGGGATGTTGAATGGGACCTTAGTCATCCCATTTTACTAAACGATCAAAAAATAGGATACCTAAATAAAAGCATTGACAGTGATCCTAACAGAGGGAATAAAGATATCCCTCATAAGCTGGAAGCCACCCAGATATATCTTCCTAAACGATTCTTCAGACAAGGCCTCAATACCCTTGAAATAAAGGCAAAGGTTGGTTCGAATCGATGGCAAAGCGACAGCTTTGCAATCGGAAGGCTGGATATTGTGGTTGTAAAGGTCAGGTATGGATTGCAAGCCGATAAAGCAAAACCGAACGATAAACCGGCAAAAAGATATTTTCCGAAACAATTAGACTTTTTTTCAAAATTAACTGATGAAGAACTCTATATTTCAACGGTGCAACTCCCTTCGCTTTTTGCCGAACTTAACTTTGAGCACGGTATTTACCGCAAAAATTTGAGTTATATCTATTCTAGAATAGGTGATTATCACCAGTGGAATGGAGATTACGCCCAAAATCTTTTGTACCAAAAAAAGGCGGTTGAACATCAAACGCAAAAAAGCCTTACACTGCTTTGGCCATATCTTAAGGCAAAATTCGGGCTGGCCTATTATTATGTCGGTGATTACGATCTGGCCCTGTCACAATGTCAGGACGCATTAAAAAGCATTGAAAAGATAGATGCCCAAACGACCCGAAAGCTTTCTCAGAAACAAACCGAAAACCCCGATTTTCTGAGAACGTATATTTACGCTTACATGGTGCTTAATTACTACCAACTGGCCAAATACGATCTGGCCGAAAAATATGCA
>JASFGM010000100.1:0-7834 GCA_050123755.1 Desulfobacterales bacterium | reverse complement strand
CCGACAAATTCGAAATCCGAAGCACGAAATCCGAAACAAATCCTAAATCCGAATCTTCCAATGACCAAAACAAGCCAGAGATAAGACTTCACTGAGTAATAAATCCGTTTCGGTCATTTGAATTTTTGTAATTCGAAATTGTTTCGACCAATTTTATTAAATCAGGCTAATTTCGGTTTTCGGATTTTATTTTAACGATTACTTCCGCATTCCCTATTCTAGATAGCCGCCATGGCCTCGACCGGCCGCAGCCGCCGAATTTTCAGAGCCGGATATAAGGCGGCAAAAAAGGTGAAAAACAGCACCATAAACGGGCCGATGGAGACTGAAAGCAACGACAGTTTCGGATACATTCTGCCGGTGATGCCGAATTGACTCAGCAGTTCTGATCCTCCTGAAAAATCAATGCCGGTTAACTGAAAATAATAGGTGATCCCGATGCCGATTAAGATACCGGCAATAATGCCGATCAACGTCATGCTAATGGATTCGATTAGCAGTACTTTTGTTAAGCGCCGGGGAGTTGTCCCGATGGCCATCATCACCCCGAATTCTTTGGTGCGCTCAAAGATCGCCATCAAAAAGGTATTCAAAATGCTGAATGCCACCACAATGATCAACAGACCATAAAAAATCAACCCGCTGACCAGATCCATTTCAATGGCCTGCCGCAAACCCGGCATCAGTTCCTGCCAGTCCAACGTTTTCAAAGGCTTGGCACTGTTGAGATCGGAAAGGGCCGCCTTTAATTTGGCCTTTATCCCGGATATATGCGCTAATGATTTTGCGATGACCACCACTTCATGCACCGCCCCGTCCATGCTAAAGGTATCCTGAAAGGCGGCCAGCGGAATTTGCATCGCGGAGCGATCAAACGCATCGATGCCCGAACTGAAAATCCCCTTCACTTGAACCACGGTGGCGGCAATCGATCCATCCCGCCCCTGCCCGAGCAATGTGAGTTCGTCACCGATCGTCACCCGCAGGTTTTTTGCCAGCAGCCTCCCCACCACCGCCTGGTTGACATCGTCTGCCGCTAAAAAATTTCCCGTGTGAACCAGTTTTTTTAATCTGGAGACATTTGCTTCTTTTGGCGGATCAATTCCGGTCACCACGACCCCGTAGGTTCTATCTTTAGAAGAAATGAGTGAAAATGCCTGCCCTCTGAAGGTATAGGCAGCCACTTCAGGAATATGATCCACAATGTCGGCAATCACCCGCGGTTCGGGAATAACAAACCGGATGCTCTTTTTCTCCAGGTATTTTTCGGCCTGAACCTGCAGGTGTCCGGTGCTGATCTTCACCGATGTGTTTATCATGGTTTCATAGCTGCCGAACTGAAAGGACAGCATAAACACAAGCAAAACCGAGGCAAATGTAATGGCGCATACGGTTAAGATCGTGCGCCGGGGATTGCGCCAGATATTTCGCCAGGCCATTTTGGTTTCGATGGACACGGGATTACCTCCTGCGCTGCTTCAGGCTGCCCAAGGTAAACAGGCGGTCCGGTAAACTGGATTTGAATTCCAGGGACGTGTAGGTCAATTGCGTGTAACGGTCCTGCTCATCGACATTTCGCATTCGCCACACTTTAGGGAACAACTTACCGCCCAGCATCTGGATTTCCATGGCCGTCATGATTTTGATGGGTTGCAGATCTTCGTCAAAGAATTCTTCACTCAGCCAGATCTGATCTTCACGAATTTTAAGGCGCTGCATGCCCCACACCACCGGGGCATTGGGTTTGGGTATGCATTCAATGACGTAGACCGTTTTGCCTTCATGGATCTCGGTGCCGATGATGGCATGCTCGTAATCCGCCAGCAGGCTGTCTGATTTGGCCAGGTCGTTGTTGGAAAAGTCCGATCCCATCCAGGACTGGCTCATCATGGACGGAGGGACTTTGACCACCCGGTTGATCTTGGGATTGTAAATCCACATTTCGCGGCCTTTTTTAAGGGTGCCGTTTCCGTAATCCTTGGGTGGGGCTGCAATATAGAAAAGGCTGTCTTTTTGGCCACGGGTCCAGGCCTTTATGGTCATGGCCCGTTCCCAATCTTGGCGATGGATCAGCATTTCAACGGTTCCGATGGAGGCCTTGCCCCGCCAGTAATTAAAGCCGGCCGTGACAATTTGGTTGGCGTCCAGGGCAGGGCAGGGTGTTTTTAATGTCAAAATGAGAAACAATATCAAAATAATGGATTTGATCGTTTGCCGGGTCATTTCTTTTTCCTGTTTTCCAAAAAATCGTCAATCTTATCAAATCGGATCGGCATCGATGAATTCAACCTAAGTTGAGCGATCAATTTAGGTATTAATAGCCAATCCACGCAGAACGGTATCCAGGAAATCATTTGCGGTTGCGGTCGGATCAAAGCTGTCGTCAAACCAGGCCTGCAAAAAGAGGGCGTCCCAGGTCCCAACCAATGCCGCCGCCACCGGCTCCGGTTTCACATTCGACCTGAATTCTCCGCTTTTGATTCCTTCCCGGATCAAATCCGAAACAATCTGGCGGTAATCATCATACAGTTGTTTAAAAGCGCCCTTGAATCGCTGACGCATTTGAATCGAAGAGGATGCCGCCCAGAATTCCATCACCAGCACAAAGACATCTTTGATCTCATCCCACATCCCCATCAGGCTTTCATTTAAAGCCTTCAGGCGATCGGTGGCACCGCCCCCAAGTGAAGAAATCCTAACCGCAGCGGCATTCTCACTCTTCTTTTGAAACCACTCAAACACCGCAAAAAACAGATCTTCTTTGCTTTTGAAATATTCATACACGGTACCTTTACCGATATTGGCCTGAAGCGCGATATCAGCAACAACAGCACCGGAATAACCTTTCTTAGCAAACACCTGAGCGGCGGCTTCGATTATTTGATTCCGTTTCTTCATCTTCTGTTTTGGAATGTTAGCCAATGAAATGCTCCTTATACTGACTAAAAGGTCAGAAATAAAATATTATAAATTATAAATAGTTATAATATAAATTTTATTTCATAAAATTATAGACCGACTGGTCAGTCAAAATTTAATACGTGTTACTTCCCGTGTCAAGAAAAATTTCATGTTTTTGTCGGCTGCGTTTGTTTTTGGATGAATGTTTTGGAAAAAGGCTAAGAAAATGATTATGCTTGCAGATGAAGTGAAATAATTTCATTGATCATATTTCGATCGCCTTCAGACAGCTTCAGAAATCGAACTTTCATTCCTCTGGAGACGATTTCTTCTTCGATTACGTTTTGATTATTCCAGACCACCTCTGCATTGAAAGTTTGCGGATCACGATCATTCAGCAAAATCTTTATTGGAAAAGATTCTCCGATCGGAAAGGGGTTGGGGCAGGTCACAAAGGCACCATTTGTGGTCAGTTCTTTTATCCCGACTTTCATCACACCTTTGGACTTATCGATTAAGGCAGGGCACTTAAGCTGAACCCGTTCGGGTCGCTCTTTTTCAGCTCTGACTTCAAACTGCAAATTGGGTAGGTTCTTGCTGACGGTGTCGCTGCGCGCCTGCTTTTTAAAGCGGAATATCACTCGCGCGCCAATAAAAAGCAGCAGGGCCAGGATTATCGAGATTAACGGCAGGCCCTGTATGATTGAACTATTACCTTCCATAGGTGCTTTTCTTACGGGTTTTAGACTTTTTACTATAAGATTATTACGTTATGCTTCTTTTGTCCACCATTATGATTTTGATTCATTTTTTGGAATATGATTTGACATAATATTTTGTTTATTTTATAGTAACTTACGGGATCAACGGACCATTATGGATTTGAAATCCCCCCCCCCGGTATTCATTTTTAATAATGTGCCATGGAAGATATTGACCCTTTAGAAGAATTCGAATCGAAGAGAAAACCTTCGAACATTGCGGTGAAACGTTCGCCGATTGACCGCCGCTCCGGTGAAGATAAGCGCAAGCGTTACAACCTGGATTACTTTACCGACGGTGGTGAAGAACGCCGCAAGGGCAAAGAACGGCGACAATCCGAAGAACGCCGCAGCGGATGGGCGCGGGTTTATAAATGGTGCAGTGTTTTTCTGGGGAAAAAAAGGGTGTAGGCTCCCGAAAATTCAATATTGCAGATTCATGTATTTACAGGCAGGGTAAGGATAAACCTTGCCTGTTTTGTTTGAGGCTTAATATCAGCTTATTTTCTGGCGAAAACTTCGAATGGTCTTTTGATAGTCCTTGCTGCCAAAAATCGCCGAGCCGGCTATAAAAATATCCACACCGGCAGAGGATATTTCTGCTATGGTGTTTTCGTTCACGCCGCCATCAACCTCAATTAACACCGCTAACCCCCGATCCTGAATCTGTTTGCGCACGGTTTTGATTTTATCAATACTGTTGGGAATGAACACCTGACCTCCGAAGCCGGGGTTTACGCCCATAATCAAAACATAATCAACATACTCAAGAATCCACTCGAGGCTTTTTACCGGCGTGGAAGGATTCAGAACAACGCCTGCATGCGCACCGCAATCCTTTATGAGGTGAACTGTGCGGTTGAGATGAATGCAGGTTTCGACCTGGACCGAAATATACGAAGCTCCGGCTTCGGCAAAAGCAGGAATGTAGTTGTCGGGCTTTTCGATCATCAAATGGACATCGATCGGAAGAGCGGTCACCCGCTTTACAGCTTCTACGATCAGAGGCCCGATGGTAATGTTGGGCACAAAATGACCGTCCATGACATCGGCATGAATCCAGTCCGCTCCGGCAGCTTCAACTGCTTTGATTTCATCTCCAAGCTTTGAAAAATCGGCTGACAGAATCGATGGCGCTATACGTTTCATAATTTTTTCTCCCGAAAATGTCGCTTGTCTGTAGAAGTGGTTTCAAAACCCCACCTGAGGCCCAATGGCTGCGTTGCAGGCCTCCGATAAATGCTCACATACCCATGTATGCTGCGCTTTCTCGATCGGCCTGCGCCTTGCCCTTGAACCTGATCTGAGGTTTTGAAACCACTTCTATTCAGTTGTCCGTTGTTCGCTGTTTTCACTTCTGTTGTGATAAATTTTGTCCAAAACAATATGTCGTGTCCTCTGTCTTCTGTCGTCTGATCTCTGACACCTACCACGCATCATAGGTCTGCGTCCGAATCAGTTTATCATTCTCATATAAAAATAATGTCGCCTCGGTATCCCTTGGAATCAGAAGCCAGATCTCTTCACCGGCTTTTACGAAGTCATCAAAAAGGTCGTTTGTAAAGCCGGCCCTGTTAAGGCTCACGCGAATGCGCCGCTTTAAAAAACCGTTATCCAGGCGATAGCTAAACAGGCTGGCCGGGAATTGTCCATACTGCCGGTCGGGTCTTTCCTTTTTGGGTTCTCGATTTATCAATAGACTGACAGGGCTGGCGCTAATCACCCGATACCCGGATGTGGGTGTCTGTTTTACGATGATATTTCGGGGTTTATTTTTTTGATACGCGGATTTTATCTCGCCGATGACCAGTTTTACATTTTCAATGGATTGTAACGCATCCTCTAGGGTTAAGCCGACCAGGTCGGGCATTTTAAACGCTTTGGGTTGAACGCCCTTACTAATCAAAAGATCGACACACCCGCCCCGGGAAATCATCGTTCCCTGTGAAGGAACCTGAGCGATGATGTGATCTCTTTCGACTTTTTTGCTGTAAGTGCTTGACAATTCGCCCTGGCATATTCCGTTTTCATCCAGGATAATATTGGCCTGCTGAACCGAAAGGGCGAGCAGATTGGGCATGGAGACAGTCTGGGGACCCTTTGATAGAATAATTTTAACATCGCGTCCTTTCTTGATCTCCGCACCCGCTTGCGGTTCCTGAAATACAACAAAATTTTTGGGGATGTCGGCCGTGTATTCTGATCCTTTTACCTTTGTGTTCAACTCCAGCTCAGTCAGCAACTCAAGGGCATACACGACATCTTTGCCCTCAAGATTGGGAACAATTACCGTGTCTTCGCTTTTGATAATAAGCGTAAGGGTAAAATAAGCACTGATTCCGGCCACGAGAATAAATGCCAACCCAATACCGGCTATTTTGGCGATTTTTGCAATCACGTTATTCTTTTCAAGCGAGTTAAAAAAAATCCATCCAAATCGTTCAAAATCGGGAGGGTTTTAAACCCGGTTTTCGGTTCGATCAGGGAAAGTATCGTTTCAGGAACTTGCCCCAGACTCTTATCTATAACAAATTCAGGATTATTTTTCAAAAATGAATGAATGACGGCTTCATTTTCTTCGGGCTCGATGCTGCATACCGAATAAACTAAGACACCGTCGGGTTTGACCATTGGCGCCAGGGTTTCGAGAAATCGCTTTTGGATATTGGCGTGACGTTTCAAGCTCTTTTCAGTTGAATTCCATTTGATATCCGGATTGCGCCTCAACACGCCCAGACCTGAGCAGGGCGCATCTAACAGGATGCGGTCAAAAACATCAAACTGGTTTTTGTCCAAAGCAGAATTCAGATCGTGGCCTTGAGTGTGCACAATGGGTATGTTGAGCCGCTGCATTTCAGAATCAAGCTGCTGCAGTTTCTTTTCATCTCTGTCAATGGCCGTTACGCTGCCTTTGTTTTGCATGAGCTGGGCAATGTGCGCTGTTTTGCCGCCGAGCCCGGCGCAGGCATCCAGCACCGATTCTCCCGGCTGCGGATTGAGCAGTAAAGCGACAAGCTGGGCCGCTTCGTCCTGAACCTGAAACCAGCCATTTTTAAATGCGGACAGCTCGGGAATGGGCCGTTTCGGATTAATCAATTTGATCCCGTCAGGCGCAACGCTTGTGGATTCAATGCGCTCAACCTGGTTTTCAAGGGATAAGATCAGCTGTTCCCGCGTTGTTTTAAGCGTATTGGTCCGGATGGTAATGGGTGGAATGGAATTGATCGTGTCGCACAGGATCATTATTGCTTCTTTGTCGTAGCGTTTTAGCCAGCGTTGCGCAAGCCAGCCGGGCAGTGATTGGCCGGCCGATAAAAAAGTGACAGGATCAGCTTCAAATGCCGGGAAATGAACGCTGCTGTAATTTGCGGCCGCTTTGCGCAGCAGCGCATTGACAAAACCGGCTGCCCGGGAGGCGCCGATCTGCTTGGTTATTTCAACTGAGGTGTTAACAGCGGCTGAATCCGGGATGCGATCCAGATAGATAATCTGAAAAAGTCCCAGACGCAGGATATTTAATACGCCGGGCTCAATTTTTTGAATAGGGGTATTTGAAAAATGCGTAATAACGTGATCCAGCCGGCGGCGCCATCTTAGAACACCATAAACCATAGCCGTAAACAGGGCCCGATCCTTTCTGGAAAGATAGCGCTCATCCTGGGGGATATCGCCCAGAATGCTGTCCAGGGTTTTTTTGCCCCGGTTTAAGGTGTTTAATACATCTAAAGCTTTTTTACGCGGGTCGCGGGCCATGATTCTAATAAACTATCGCAAAATTAGCAGTTCATCCTGGGAGACAGAGAAAAAGTTTCGAAGGTGCTCTAAAGTTAGAAGTGCTTAAAATGAACAAAAGTGAGCTAAAGTGCCTAAAGTTGCGGTGTCGCTGCGCTCAATCTATTATATAAATGACAGAATTCCTTAACTTTAGTCACTTTAGATCACTTATAACTTTAGCTCACTTTTTGTTGTGAGCACTTTTTATCGGTTTAAAACTGCACCATCGGGAGTTAAATGAATCTTTGCGATGGCTTCAAGTCAGAATGCTTCCCGGTGGTAACTTATATCCGCGAAGAAAATCCGCAACACCCAGTCGCTTTCCGGAAGGGCCCTGAATCTCTAAGATGGATAATGCACCCTTGCCCGTGGCCACGCGCAACTCATCTGGAAAAGCC
>JASFGM010000099.1:0-7855 GCA_050123755.1 Desulfobacterales bacterium | reverse complement strand
AGTTTGAATTTGGCACCAGCATGCTGCCTTACTGGCCGGATGCCAGCGGCGCTCCGCAAAACACCATCATCGGCGGCGCCAGTCTATGGGTACTTCAAGGACACCCTGCTGAGGAATACAAAGGTGTGGCTGCATTCTTTAATTATCTCTCCAAAGCCGAAGTTCAGGCGGACTGGCATGAATTCAGCGGTTATTTGCCCATTACATTGGCTGCCTATGATCTGAAAAAGAAACAGGGTTTTTATGACAAAAATCCCCAGATGGAAACGGCGCTGAAACAGATGACGCTTAACGCGCCCACTGAAAACTCAAGAGGTTTGCGATTCGGCAATTTTGTTCAAATGCGTGACATTATGTACGACACTCTGGAAGCCATCTTCGCCGGGCAAAAAACCGCCCAGCAGGGCCTTGACGAAGCCGCTGATAAAGGCAATCGATTATTACGCAAATTCGAAAGGGACAACAAGTAGCAGACCCCGAGTCAGGCAGGACCCATTTTTAAACGGATATGGGTCCTGCTCAAATCTTCCACAGGCTAAAGGTTTTCATGGAAAAAAGAGTCATCTTTAAAAACAAGTTCCTGCCGTATTTTCTGGTTGCGCCTCAAATCATCATAACCCTGGTTTTTTTCATTTGGCCCGCGTTTATGGCCCTATATCAATCGATCTTACGGGAAGACCCTTTCGGGCTCAAAACGGTCTTTGTCGGATTGGAAAACTTTATATACATATTCACCGATCCCATTTATCTCAACTCGATTAAGGTCACCATAGTCTTCACTTTTTCGGTTGCGGCCATCGCCATGTCGACGGCACTGTTTTTGGCCGTAATGGCCGATCGCGCGATTCGCGGGGCCACCACCTACAAAACATTTATCATCTGGCCCTATGCGGTTGCACCGGTGGCTTCTGCAGTCATCTGGTACTTTCTGTTTAATCCCTCTGTCGGGATGTTTTCTTTTTTCCTAAAGGCCATCGGGATTAACTGGAATTTTACCTTAAACGGCAGGCAGGCAATGGTTCTGGTGATAATTGCGGCGGCGTGGAAGGTCATTTCCTATAATTTTCTTTTTTACCTGGCCGGACTCCAGGCCATTCCCAAGTCATTTATCGAAGCCGCCGCCATAGACGGGGCGTCTCCGGCCAAACGGTTTTGGACGATTGCCTTTCCGCTGTTATCACCGACGGTTTTCTTTTTACTTGTCATGAATATGGTGTATGCTTTTTTCGAAACCTTTGGGGTGATCCATGCCATTACCGAGGGCGGCCCCAATGAAGCCACCAATATTATGGTTTTTAAAATTTATCACGATTTTTTTCGAGGTTTGGACCTGGGCGGCTCCGCTGCCCAGTCGGTCATTTTGATGACCATCGTGATTTCGCTGACGGTGATCCAGTTTCGCTATATCGAAAGAAAAGTCCATTATTAAACAGGAGTAGAAAATGGTCGAGCATCGACCCTGGCTGACTTTTTTAACCCATGCGGTTCTGATTTTGGGTTGCCTGGTGATTGCGTTTCCGATTTACGTCACCTTTGTGGCTTCGACGCATACACTCGAAACGATCGCTGGTTCCTTCCCATTTTTACCCGGACGTCATCTGATCGAAAATTACCACCAGGCGTTGACCGTTGGAAGTGGCGAAGTCGGCGTCAGCGTTAGCAAAATGATGCTGAACAGCCTGATCATGGCACTCGGCATTACCTTCGGGAAGATATCCATTTCCCTGCTGTCTGCCTTTGCCATCGTCTATTTCAGATTTCGCTTCCGTATGTTTTTTTTCTGGCTGATTTTCATCACCCTGATGCTGCCGGTGGAAGTTCGAATTCTGTCGACCTATGAGGTGATGGCGGATTTGAAAATGCTGGACACTTACCCCGGCCTGATCTTTCCGTTAATCGCATCGGCCACCGCCACGTTTCTGTTTCGCCAGTTTTTCATGACAGTGCCCGATGAGCTCTGCGAGGCCGTTAGAATCGACGGGGGCGGGCCCATCCGATTTTTCTTTGATATTCTGCTGCCGATGTCGCGCACTTCCATTGCGGCTCTGTTTGTGATTCTTTTCATCTACGGTTGGAATCAGTATCTTTGGCCGCTGTTGATCGCCAGCGATGAGAGATACTATACGCTTTTGATTGGAATTAAAAGAATGCTGGATGTGGGCGAGGGTCAGGCCGACTGGCAGATTATCATGGCGTCGACCATGCTGGCCATGATCCCGCCGGTGCTGGTGGTGATCTTTATGCAGAAACAGTTTGTGCGCGGTATGACTGAAACTGAAAAATAGGAGAATGTAATGGCGGACGTCAGCCTCAGAGATATCTACAAATCCTTTGGAAAAAATGAGGTCATTCACGGCATCAGCTGCGATATCCACGACGGTGAGTTTATCGTTATTTTGGGTCCTTCGGGTTGCGGCAAATCTACCGTGCTGCGCATGATCGCCGGACTGGAGGTGATCACCAAAGGCGATATTAAGATTGATGGCAAGGTGGTCAATCAACTCGAGCCCGCTGAGCGTGATATTGCCATGGTTTTTCAGAATTATGCCCTCTATCCGCATATGACGGTTTTTAAAAATATGGCTTACGGCCTCAAAATTCGGCGAATGCCCAAAGCGGAAATTGAGAAACGGGTTCAAAGGGCTGCGGAGATCCTCGAACTGACGGAATTTCTGGATCGCAAGCCGCGACAGCTGTCCGGCGGACAGCGTCAGCGTGTCGCCATGGGTCGTTGCATCGTGCGTGAGCCCAAGGTATTTTTATTTGACGAACCCCTAAGCAACCTGGATGCCAAGCTGCGCGTTCAGATGCGCCTGGAGCTCCGAAACCTTCATGAAGCCCTCGGTATTACCAGCGTCTATGTCACCCATGACCAGGTCGAAGCGATGACCCTGGGGGATCGCTTGATCGTTATGGACGATGGTTCTGCCGCCCAGATCGGCTCTCCGCTGGAAGTATATGAGCGCCCGGCGACTCTGTTTGTCGCCGGGTTTATCGGATCTCCGGCAATGAATTTTCTTGATGCCCGGCTGCGTTCGGACGGCAAGTCGATTGAAATCCCGGGCGGTACCGTTATCCCTGCAGATAGCGGCGGTTTGCCCGACGATGAAGGCAAGCAAGTTACCCTTGGAATTCGGCCTGAGCACTTTGAACTCACCGAGCAAAAAGAAGACGCCATGCATCTTCATGTCAATCATGTGGAGCTCCTTGGCGCGGATACACTCGTTCACGGGCACTTCGGGGATGAAAAAACCCTATTGACTGTCCGCCTGCCTGATATCTATCACTTCAAAAAAGGCTCAACGCTTTCGTTGAGCGTTCCAGCGGAAAAATTGCATCTATTTGATATGGAATCAGGCAACCGAATTTAAAATTAACCATAACCATCTCAAAAATACGGAATGACAATCTTTAGTTGATTTTACTTATTTTTATGAATACAATCATAAATAAAGTTAAATAGAGGAATTGATTCTTAATTAGAGATATTTTAATCCTGACCGAAAAATCATTTGGCCATAAAAAACCTCGTGGAATACTGCGGGGTTATTATTTAGGTAAGAAATCTTACAGGATTATTTGATGAACACCTTTTTTGGAACAAAAGATTTCAATCCGCCCTGGATTATTGCTCACCGCGGATATCGAGCCAGGTATCCTGAAAACACCCTGGTTGCTTTTCAAGCAGCCCTGGATGCCGGCGTTCAGATGATCGAACTGGATGTGGCGCTCAGCCGCGACCGAAAGTTAGTTGTCATTCATGATGCAACCCTGGAGCGCACCACCAATGGTAAAGGTGCGGTTGCTGACCATACCTTAGCGCAGCTAAAGCAGCTGGACGCCGGTGGGTGGTTTCATCCCAGGTTTGCCGGTGAACACCTGCCGGAATTATCCGAAGTGCTGGACCTGGCAGATGGCCAGGTGCTGATTAATATTGAAATCAAGCCGCATGCCTATGAGCCCCACCACCCGCCGGATGCCGTTGAACGACAGACCTTAGAACTTGTCTGCCGTCGCAATATTGCGGAGCGTGTATTGATTTCCAGCTTTGATTTGAACCTCCTCAAATATATAGCAACCCTTGAGCATGCGCCTGCGCTGGGGCTGATCTCAAGAAATCCCGCTGACAAGCATACGCTTGAAAATTGCAAACAGCTCAATGTTGTATCCTGGCATCCCAACCACCAAATCCTTACCCCCGATCAGGTCAAAACGATGCACGCACATGATATCCGTGTCTTTCCCTATAATGCGGACACAAGCGAAGAGATTGCACGCGTGCTCGAGATGGATGTTGACGGTGTCATCAGCAGCGACCCCCTCCTACCAAACTAAGAATAAGCTTATACACCGGCGCCAATTTTCTCCAGAAAACTACCGGCCGCAGGAAGTAAGAAAGCGAATGGTTGTAAATCTTTTTTAATATGTGTTGCAGATCATCTCCCCCCAGCAATTTCACAATGGCCGAATTTGGGCTGTCCAACATCTTAACCAATTTTTCGTAGCCATCGTTGGATAATCTTTCAAACAAGAATCGGTTGGTACGCGATACGGCCATCAGTTTCAGCATATCCGCCTGCCACAGACGATTATAATCCTCATTTTTAATGATACTCTGGGCGGCATGGTATCCGGATCTGAGCGCATATATCATTCCAAAGCCAGCCAGGCAGTCCTGAAAACCGGCGGCTTCTCCAATGATGCACTGATTGTTTATTCTGGCATTTTTCAAAAAATACAGACTCCCCGGAGCTGCAAATCGATGGGTTATGGTTGAAACTTTAAAGTTCAAAATTTCCTCAAATCGCTTCACGGCAAGATCAAAGCGGGCCCTATGCTCCTTACTGTCTGCCGGATTGATGGATGCAATCTCTCCTGTATTGTCGTTAGCGACAAAATAAGAATACATTCCAAGTGACAGCCGGTCATCAAAGAGAGTGATGGCTTTATCCGGATGGTCAAGAGGAAAGGTGATGCCGGTGACGATAAAAGTCGGCTCTTTTATGCCGGTGGCGACAATATCGGCATCATCCGCATTTAATTTCGATCGAAAAATAATCGGTATTCCGGCAGCGGTTGCCTGTTTTTGCAGGGCATGATCAATAGCACCTTCCCGCGGCCCTCTTTTTAGCAGATACATCAATGGTTGCGATGACCTTTTGAGGCATTTATACAAAGAAGGACTTATGAATTCCAGCGAATACCATGGTTTTATATAAAAATCCGCTTGAATATGTAAGTTCTGCAAAATAGCGAGGGCATCATCGTCAAACGTCCAGTTCTCAAGAAACTGAAAATCATGGCTGGGTTTACCGCAAAAGCGTTTGCGCTCGTGAACTTCAACATCGACCCCAGCACGTTTCAAATTAATTGCTGCGGTCAATCCGGAAAGACCCCCGCCTAAAATTCTGATCGTTTTCATATCAAAAATTCTATACAAAAAATCCCAAACGGCTTCAAGGCCTAAACCCGCTCGGATTTATTTTTGATTTTCTGCTTCAATCTCGAATCTCTCCATAGCGATGCGTTTTCTTGACACCCCGTATGAGCCGCTGTATCCTTGATTTTGGAATTTGGAAATCATTGTTTCACCAAAGGAAAAAATCCATGAAAACAATTATCGAACCGTTTAAAATTAAATCGGTTGAGCCGCTGCGCTTTACCACCTACAAAGAACGCGAGGCCATTCTCAAAGAAGCCGGGTACAATCTTTTCAACATCCAGGCTGATGATGTATTGATCGATCTGTTGACCGACAGCGGCACTTGCGCCATGAGTGCCCACCAGTGGGGCGGCATGATTGAAGGCGATGAAGCCTATGCTGGCTCCAACAGCTTTTACCGCCTGGAACAAACGGTAAAGAATCTAACCGGATTTCGCCATTTGATTCCCACTCACCAGGGACGCGCGGCCGAAAAAATTTTGTTCAACATCGTCGGTGGAGAGGGGAAGGTGGTGCCCAACAACACCCATTTTGATACCACCCGCGCCAACGTGGAAATCAGCGGGGCTGAAGCCGTCGACCTGCCCATCCCCGAGGGACTCGACCCGAACCTCAAGGCTGATTTTAAAGGCAATATGGACCTCGATGCCCTTGAATCTGTGTTGCGCAAAGAAGGCCCGCAGCGCATCCCACTGGTGATGCTGACCATCACCAATAACGCCAATGCCGGCCAGCCGGTTTCGATGGACAATATCTGCAAAACAGCCGAACTCTGCCGAGCGCATGGCATCCCGTTTTTCTTGGATGCCTGTCGCTTTGCCGAAAATGCTTACTTCATCAAAATCAGAGAGCCTGGCTACGAGAAAAAAAGCGTTCGAGAAATTGCTCGGGAAATCTTTTCTTATGCGGACGGCTGCACCATGAGCGGCAAAAAGGACGGCCTGGTGAATATGGGGGGCTTTTTGGCGGTCAACGATGATGAGTTAGCTGGGCGGGCCCGTAACATTCTGATCGTCACCGAGGGGTTTCCCACTTACGGCGGCTTGGCCGGTCATGACCTGGAAGCTTTTGCCCGGGGGCTGGAGGAGGTTTTGGAAGAAGACTACCTTAAATATCGAATTCGGTCGGTTGCATATCTGGGAGAACATATATCTGCCATCGGGGCCCCGATTTTCCAACCGCCGGGGGGACACGCCATTTATATCGATGCCAAGGCATTCCTGCCGCATATTCCCCCGCATCAATACCCGGGTCAGGCCCTGGCCTGCGAGTTGTACCTCATCGGCGGCATCCGCGCCTGTGAAATCGGCAGTGTGATGTTCGGCAAGACCGATCCAAATAGCGGTGAATTTGAAGCAGCCAAACTGGAAATGGTGCGGCTGGCGATTCCCCGAAGAGTTTATACCAAGAGCCACATCGATTATGTGGTCGAGTGCGTGGAATCCGTATACGCAAAGCGGGAGAAAATCCGAGGTATGCGCATCACCTATGAACCACCTGTCCTCAGGCATTTCACAGCTAAATTTGAACCGGTCTAATCTTATGTTTTTTGACAGGATTAACAGGATTTACTGGATATTTTGTTGGCTTTCCGGATGAAAGCCAACAAACTCAATCGCCTTCGGCGAAAAAAATCCTGTAAATCCTGTCCACTAAAATATAAAACCAGATAAAAACCACTTATCAACATTAGGTCGAAATAAAAAGAAAATTTGTGTCCGTGTGGGTCCGTGGCTAATTCATCTTCTGAAATTCAGCAGCGATGCGCACGGTTTGGAAATGAATATCAACGCTGTCTTCTATCTTGGGCGCATAGCCGCCGGCCATAGTAATTGCCACCGGTAGCCCGGCTTCATAGCAGCATTGTAAAACCAATCGGTCCCTGGTCGCTGAAAGCATGGTGGGTGCCGCCCCCAAGCTGTGCGGCAACGCCATCATCAAGGGCTGCAAAACAGGCCTCGACAGTCGCTCCGGCAGATCGTCTGGCACGCTCAACGAGTTCAGAAGACCAGGGCAATCCGATCCGACGGATTTCTTTGGCCGTTAATTGCCCCTGATGCAAACGCCGCAGGTAACCCGGATCATGCCACATGAAAGGTCAATTCAGCATCTGCAGCGGGTTGCTGAGCATAGGGCCCGGCCCCTGCTGCAATAAATATGAATAGGGCGATCGACATCAGAACGCGCTTTTGAAGATCAATGTAATTCATCGTTATTTTCCTTTCATCCTTTTGGGAGACGCGCCTCGTTGAATTCTGGATAGATAAAACCGTAACGCAATACCCCACTGCCGGTGGCAGGATGTCGTCATTCAGGATTTATTCCACTCGTGCTTAATGATAAACATTTTCAGCTACCATATAAGCCGGGCTCAACCCAGATAGACCAGATTTTTCTTTACAAAACTCAAAG
>JASFGM010000098.1:0-7895 GCA_050123755.1 Desulfobacterales bacterium | reverse complement strand
AGTTTACCAATACGGCCCGGATTACGGGTATCTACCAGCACCAGCCGTTTAACTTTTTTAAAGTCGATATCACCGATGTCGGCCATATTAAACAGGTACGCCATCGAGTTAATAAAGAAATTCTTTAAATTTTTTTCCTGGGAACCCGGAAATACAACCAGCCCATCCGGATAAAGCTTTTGCGCTGCCAGCATGGAAGCTAAGGCATCAAAATCGGCGTTCACATGGGTTGCAATGATGGTTAGGTTTTGGGATCCTTGTTTTTGACTTTTCAGCATTGCCTGTTAATCATTTCACTTTCATATTTGTCACTCTCGTAAATTGTCAGAAAACGGTATCACAATTAAGCGAATATTTCCAATGGGATCTCTGGAATCTCCCTGAGGTTTATTGACAACTATTTGAAATCGTTGTAATATTAACTATTATTGGTGAGAAATGATGAACCCCTTAAGATGCGATGATGCCAAGTTGCGCATCTAAAGTCTCAGGGCCATGAACGCCGGGCTGCTTGGATTTGCAACCTGAAATAAAATTCTTAAGTTTCCAGGGCCAT
The DNA here is from genome assembly GCA_050123755.1 of Desulfobacterales bacterium. Classification (GTDB taxonomy): domain Bacteria; phylum Desulfobacterota; class Desulfobacteria; order Desulfobacterales; family JAHEIW01; genus JAHEIW01. The sequence goes on along the minus strand of JASFGM010000098.1, from coordinate 7,339 downwards.
ACGCCGATATATACTCTGAATCTCGGGACGCTAGGGTACTCCGTCATTTGGCCTGGTGGAACAGGTATGGCGGATTGTCGCATGGCGTCTAACTTAAGAATTTTCGGAAACCAGATGCCAAATTTGTAGTTCTCGGCAGCCAAATGTGATAATAAAAGCAATGAAGACCTAAATTGCGCTAAAAAAGCCGGACAATCTATCTGTCAGCCCGGCTTGTTCCAATTTAATGTGGAGGATTGATCATGCCAGTTTATCAATGGGTAGGCACCAACCAGAAGAACCAAACCCGCAAGGGGCAAATGGAAGCTGCAAATGAAGCCATCGTTCGATCCAATTTGACGCGGTTAAGAATAACCCCCAGTAAAATAAAAAAGAAACCCAAAGATCTATTTGAAAATGTTTCCTGGCTTCAGCCCAAAGTCAAGGAAAAGGACATCATTCTTTTTGCCCGGCAATTTTCCACAATGATTGATGCCGGCCTTCCCATCATCCAATGTCTGGAAATACTTTACACCCAGCAGGGCAATAAGACTTTTAAAGGGATGATCAAAGAAATAAAGGAGCAAGTTGAGAGCGGTGCAACCCTGGCCGAGGCCTTAAAGCGGTTTCCGAAGCATTTTGATGATCTTTTCGTCAACATGATCGCAGCCGGTGAAGCCGGTGGTATCCTCGATGCCATTTTAAGGCGACTTGCGGCATATATGGAAAAAGCCGCCAAACTAAAAGCCCAGGTAAAAGGTGCGATGACCTATCCCATCGTAACTTTAATCATCGCCATTGTCGTACTGGGCATAATTTTGGTTTTTGTTATCCCGGTCTTTGAGGAAATGTTTGCCGATTTCGGAGGGGAATTGCCCGTTCCAACCCAGATTGTCGTAACAGCCAGTGAAATCGTAAAAAGCAAGATTATATATATCCTCGTCGGAATTTTTATCCTTGGCTTTACATTGCGAAAATTTTATGCCACCGAAAAAGGCCAGGATATGGCTGATGATATTGTGTTGAAAATTCCGGTCTTTGGTGAACTGCTGCGCAAGGTCGCCGTGGCAAAATTTACGCGGACCATGGGGACCATGCTTGCCAGTGGCGTGGCCATTTTAGAAGCGCTTGATATTGTTGCCAAGACGGCCGGAAACCGGACGGTAGAAAGAGCCATTTACGATGTCCGTTCCGGTATCGCTGAAGGTCGTACCATGGCCGACCCACTGGCTGAAAGCGGCGTTTTCCCGGCGATGGTATGCCAGATGATTTCAGTCGGTGAATCCACCGGAGCGCTGGACGCCATGCTGGAAAAAATCGCTGATTTCTACGACGAGGAAGTTGACCAGGCGGTTGACAACCTTACCTCTTTAATAGAGCCGTTTATGCTTGTGTTTTTAGGGGCAACCATTGGCGGTCTGGTGGTCGCCATGTATCTGCCGATATTCAAGATGGCCGGTGCCCTTTAATAATTTTACCGGATTTCAGATAACCTACACCCGCACGCGACCGATAATTTAACGCCACCGATTCTTTGACGGAAACCGATGGCCGGCTGACGAGCCGGATCTTGGGATCTTGTAGACATCTTCGATGAGAATGATCTTGACTTTCAACCCACTAAATTTCATCGGATGCCATCGGTCTATTATTGACGCATAGCTCACATTACCTCTAACAGAATTTTTCATTTATGAGCGCCTTTTCACCCATACCCGAAAAAGGTTACAAAATTGAACTTAAATGGCTGATGTTTTTTCGGGTCCTGTTTTCACTGGTGTTGCTCGGGGCTACGACGATTCTGCAACTCGGTGAAACCGCCACTCCCCTGGGGCCATCTCTTCTGGTTCTTTATGGCTTTATCATCACAATATTTGTGATTTCCCTGATATACAGCCTGTTGCTGAAAAACGTTAAAAATGAGGTTTCGTTTGCATTTATTCAAATTGGCATCGACACATTCTTTGTCACGCTGATTATTTTTGGTACCGGCGGTTTTTTAAGTGTATTTTCGTTTCTCTATTTAGTGGTCATCGTTTATTCGAGTATGCTGTTGCCGATGAGGGGAACAATGGTTATAGCAGGCCTTTGCAGTATCCAATTTGGCGGTTTGGTCGAACTTGAATATTTCGGCATCCTGAATCCACTCGGCACCGATGCGAATTTATTGGCTACCGCTTATGGCTGGAATCAGATCGCTTTCAAAATATTGATCACAATGATCGCCTGTTTTGCGGTGGCCTTCTTGAGCAGTCTATTAGCGGAGCAGACGCGCAAGACAAAAATAAAATTACGGACAATGGAAGGCCATGTAAAGCGGGTCGAAAAGATGGCGGCCATCGGGGAAATGGCAGCTGGTTTGGCACACGAAATAAAAAATCCGCTGGCTTCTTTGTCGGGATCTATTCAGCTTTTAAAAGAAGATATGCGATATGATCCTGATCATGACCGTTTAATGCATATCATTCTGCGTGAAGCGGATCGCTTGAGTTCTTTGACAAGCAATTTTCTTTTATATGCCCGGCCGCCCGCCGGCAAGGTTGAGCCGATTAAACTTGACCGGGCGGTATTGGAAGCGGCTGAACTTTTTGAAAAAGATGCTTCAAACAACGGCCGCATCACAACCTCCAAACGGGTATCTGAGAACCTTTGGATTTCCATAGACAGCGGTCATCTTCACCAAATCTTATGGAATCTGTTGTTGAATGCCGCAGAGGCAATTGAAGATGAAGGACAAATCTTAATCGAAATGTTTCCGTTAAAAAATGAGCTTGCCTGCGTTAAAATTACGGATAATGGATGTGGCATATCCAAAGAGACGCTGGCATCCATTTTCGATCCGTTTTTTACCACCAAGTCAAACGGAGCCGGTTTGGGGTTATCGATCGTTCACCGAATTCTCGAGGCTTACGACGCTTGGTTAAACGTTGAGAGCGAGTTAAATAAGGGAACGACGGTGACATTAAATTTTAAGCAGATTGACCCACCCGTCTAACCTGCCGAGCGCAGCCCCAACTTAGTCTTGACAGTCACCAGCAAAATGAGTTACCAAAATCAGCTTAAATCAATTATTTCCGCCACCTTATAGGAAGGCATTGGCCGCACTTCTAAACTAAACCCGAATTAACCGTTCCGTGTGAGATATATGCACATCGGACGAACACGTGACTGGAATGGATATGGAAAAGGCCAGCGAGCTGATCCAAAAACGTAGAGATAAATTTGATGAGCTAAGGCAGAGCAACGTTCAGCTTTTCCCGAACGATTTCAATCTTTCGCACACCATCGATCAAATTCAAGAGTTCATTGAACGCCAACCCGAAGCGATAAAAGATGACTCCCCGGTTTTTGCGGTTGCCGGTCGCGTAATGGCAATTAACCGTTTCGGGAAGGCAGCATTTATTCGATTCAGGGATCGGACCGGCCAGCTTCAAGCGTATATCCGTAAGGACAAAATCGGTGATGAAGCCTACAGTCTTTTCAAACAACTGGATGTAGGGGATTTTGTCGGCCTAAGCGGAGGGGTTTTTAAAACCAAAACCGGCGAGTGGACCCTTTTGGCGAGTACCTTAAAACTTATCTGTAAAGCCATACGACCCCTGCCTGAAAAATTTCACGGTCTTAAGGATCCCGAAAAGCGGTATCGCCAGAGATATCTGGACCTGATTATGAACGCGGATGTGAGGGAGCTCTTCGTTAAGCGCAGTCGGATTATTCAGGAGATCCGGAGCTTTTTTTTAGAGCGGAATTTTCTTGAAGTCGAAACACCCATGATGCAGCCGATTCCCGGAGGTGCGGAAGCAGAACCCTTTAAAACCCACCACAACGCCCTGGGAATGGACCTTTATTTACGTATTGCGCCTGAACTTTATTTAAAGCGCCTGGTTGTCGGCGGATTTGAAAGAGTTTTCGAAATCAACCGAAATTTCAGAAACGAGGGTATTTCGACGCAGCACAATCCGGAATTTACAATGCTTGAATTCTATCAGGCCTATGCCACCTTCACCGATCTGATGCAGTTTACCGAGCAGTTGATTTCAACGGTGGCGCAGGTGGCAACCGGATCGACCACGATTTCCTATCAGGGCAACTCGATCGAACTGTCCGGTCCCTGGCGCCGAATTACACTTCAATCCGCTTTGGTGGATATCGGCGGCATTGATTCCGCTCTGTTAAGCGATAAGGCCGGTCTGCTTGAATTTGCGGCTCGAAATGGGATCAAGATTACGAAGGCGGGAAAGCTGGGCAAGGTGATCACCAAGCTATTTGATGCTATTGTTGAACCCAAGCTGATTCAGCCGACTTTCATTACTGCTTATCCGGCGGAAGTTTCACCGTTGTCACGCCGCAGCGATCAGGAACCCGACTTAACCGAGCGGTTTGAATTATTTATCGCCGGACGCGAGATCGCCAATGGGTTTTCTGAGTTAAATGACCCCGTCGATCAAAAAGAACGCTTTGCCCAGCAAGTCAAGAGTCGCGAAGCCGGCGATGAAATGGCCCATCAAATGGACGCAGACTATATTGAAGCCCTGGAGTATGGCATGCCGCCTACTGCCGGGGAAGGCGTTGGAATCGACAGGCTGGTGATGCTGTTAACGGATGCGGCCTCAATTCGCGAGGTGATCCTTTTTCCTCATATGAAACCAAAAGAATAAATCTTTACGATGTCTTATAACCAACAACCAATAACGAATACCTAATACCTAATTTATGTCATTCGAATATTTTATAGGTCGCCGATACTTGCGGGCCAAACAAAAACAAGCTTTCGTTTCGCTCATCACCATTCTCTCGATTGCCGGTGTGATGGTTGGGGTGATGGCGTTGATTGTGGTTATCGCAGTCATGAACGGTTTTGATGCCGACCTTAAAGCGCGGATTTTAGGCGGTCAATCTCACATTGTCCTGATGCGCTATGGTGGTGCGTTTAAACAGTATAACCGCGTTATGGCGGAAGTGGTAAAAACACGGGGAGTCGAAGCCGCGACACCCTATATTATTACACAGGGGATGCTGCGCTCAAAATCAGGAGCTATCGGAGCTGTCGTTCGAGGAATCGATCCCCAAACGGCCGGCCGGGTGATGAAAACCCTTGAGCGGGTGGCTTTAACCGATACATCCGCGCAGCCTGATTCTGAAAAATCCGCACCGGCGGTGCCGGGTATAATTTTAGGCAAAGAGCTGGCCCGCAACCTGGGCGTTATTGAAGGCGAAATGATTCATCTGATGTCACCCCGCGGGATGCTGTCTCCGATCGGGCACATCCCGGCCATGAAGCAATTTCAGGTCACAGGCTTTTTTCAGTCCGGCATGTATGAATATGACCAAACCTTTGCGTTTATTCATATTAAGGACGCCCAGAAGATGCTGCGTATGGGCGATTCTGTGACCGGAATCGATGTTCGGGTTACCGATATTTACAAGGCCAGAGATATTGCGCAAAGGCTAATTTCAAAGCTCGGTTTTCCGTATTCAGCCAGGGACTGGATGCAGATGAATAAAAACCTGTTTCGGGCGTTGAAAATGGAAAGGTATGTGATGGCGATTATATTGATTCTCATCGTTTTGGTTGCGGCATTTAACATTGCCAGCAGCCTGATTATGCTGGTCATGGGCAAAACGCGGGATATTGCTATCCTGAAGGCGATGGGGGCCACCACCAAAAGCATTCGCAAAATTTTTGTTTTTAGCGGAATGGTTATCGGTTCGATTGGAACCGTTTTAGGATTGTGCCTGGGCCTGCTGCTCTGCATCCTGCTTAAGCATTACGATATTTATGAGCTGACCGGCGATATTTATTATTTTACGACGACGCTGCCGGTTAAAATCGAAATTTTATGGGTCATTGGAATTGTGTCGGCTGCGATGATAATTTGCTTTCTGGCAACCCTTTATCCGGCGCGCCAAGCATCCAAACTCGATCCGGTGGAGGCGATCCGTTATGGCTAATTCCGGCCCGCCTGAAAAAATAATGCCAAGTGATGCAAAGGACCGCAAAGACGCTTCATCTGACAGGTTGATAACCGGCAGGGATCTGACGAAAAGTTTTCGAAACGGAGGTGTCAGTATTGATGTTTTGCAAGGCATCAATGCTGATTTGGATATCGGAGAAACAGTGGCAATTGTCGGCCCATCCGGAATCGGCAAGTCCACCCTTCTGCATATTCTTGGAACCCTTGATCGTCCCGACGATGGCACCTTACTGTTTCAGGGAGAAAATATCCTGCGTTACGATGACGCCAAACTGGCTGCATTTCGCAATAAGGCCATTGGTTTTGTTTTTCAGTTTCATCATTTGCTGCCTGAGTTTAGCGCTCTGGAAAATGCCATGATGCCGGCGCTGATTAATGGTTTTAGCAAACCGCGGGCAAAAAAGGCCGCTGAAGAGATATTGGTCCGGGTCGGGTTGCAGGACCGATTACATCATCGTGTCGGCAAACTCTCTGGTGGTGAGCAGCAACGCGTGGCTCTGGCGAGAGCACTGGTTTTAAAACCCGCAATCCTTCTGGCGGATGAGCCTACCGGGAATCTTGATCAAAAGAACAGTGATCAGGTTCATCAATTGTTGCTGGATTTAAATCGGGAATTTTTAATGACCTTGGTTGTGGTGACCCATAATATGGAGCTTGCATCCTATATGACGCGATGCGTCACTATTATTGAAGGGCGACTGCAGGATGTCAATTAAGGCGGAACTTAAATGCCGCCGTTTTGCTAAAGGCGGACCGGCGAAACAAAGCGGTTTATGCCGCTTTTCATATTAATGTTCCGAATGGCGGAATTTCGCCATGAGTGCTTGTAGAAAAAACGTTTAAATATCGGAACGTTTTTTTAACAACCACTATAAGTCCGATTCGCTTGACTTTGTGTGTGAGTTGAACAAGCTGGCGGTGGAGCTTCATTAAAGACCTATACCATGAAAAAACTTTGTTTGATTCTTGCGGCAGTATTGGGATTTTCCTTGATTCCTGCGAACGGCCAGCAACAGGTTAACGTCGTCATATTACCTTTTGAAATCTTTGCCCAAAAAGATTTATCGTATTTGCAATCCGAACTACCCGGCGCCCTAAAAACATCCCTTGAACAGGCCGGCGGTAGAGTATTGCTGCTGGATGCGGAATCCGAACCGGAATGGCGGCAACGAGTTGCAAATCTTGAAGAAATAAAAAAGCTCAGCCAGCAGACCGGCGCGGATTATATGGTATGGGGCAGCTTAACCTGGATCGGGCAACAGTTCAGTTTGGATTTAAAATTGTTTGAATCCGCGACCGGAAAAGCGCCTAGTCTTTTTACATCCGAAGGCCGCGGTATTGAAAATTTACCTTCGACGGTGGAAAAGCTTGCGCAAAGTCTGGGC
>JASFGM010000097.1:0-7922 GCA_050123755.1 Desulfobacterales bacterium | reverse complement strand
ATTACCCCGAAGACACGATAAGGTCTGTGGTTGAGCAATTTGAAGGCATAATTGAACAACAGCCGCCGGTGTTTTCAGCTTTAAAGCACAAAGGAACGCCGCTCTATAAGTTGGCACGCAAGGGTTCACCGGTTCAAAAGCCGGCCAGAAAGGTGCATATTTCAAGCATTAAAATTCTTGAAATAAAGCTGCCGTTGGTTCATTTTAAAGTCTGTTGTTCCGCCGGCACATATATTCGTACGTTATGTGTCGACATGGGTAGGCAACTCGGCTGCGGTGGCCATCTTTTGGCGCTGAAACGAATTGAGAGCAGCGGGTTTAAAATTCAGCAGGCCATCTCGCTGCCGGCACTAGAAAAACGCGCACTGGCAGGCGAGCATTCAAGCTTTATCGTCAGCATGGCGGACGCCCTTCCGGACATGCCGGCGGTCGTTGCCGATCAGAATTTGATCGAGAAGATCAGACACGGCAAACCTGTAACAAAAAAAGATTTGAGTTTCGACCCAGTATTTGCAAAAAGGAATACGCATGCTGCCAACATCAAAGTCGTGGATGCCGGTAATCGGTTGCGGGCGGTACTAAATTTTATGAAAAACCAGGACAAATTCTCATACGCGTGCGTTTTTCCAAATTAAAAAAGTCAAACCGAAAACAATATAAACGACAATTATCCTGAATAGGAGGCCAGAAAAGTGGTTTTTGACACCCAAGACAAAAAAAAGCTGATTGACAAATTTAAACTGCACGAAACAGACACCGGATCACCAGAAGTTCAAGTGGGGTTATTGACCTATCGTATTTCCTCTCTGACCGAGCATTTAAAGATTCACAAAAAAGATCATCATTCCCGCAGGGGTCTTTTGATGCTTGTTGGCAGACGCCGCAGACTGTTGAACTATGTGAAGCACAAAGACGTCAATCGCTATCGCGCCATAATCGATACCCTGGGCTTGAAACGTTAGCCAACCAAAAGGGCGCACCCATGCCGCCTGAATGATTAATTGTTTCAACGGCGAAATGATATAGCGACCTTTAAGCGCACATAGACGATGGCTGGAATAGATGCCTTCCCAAATCTGATCGATTTGCGGATTATATGACCCTGTGACAAAACAGAAAATTTTAGTCTTTTTTAAAGACGCTTTAGAAATTATTTTTCAGATGCGCATGCACGATGAAAACACATTTGGCGTCGCTTAACATAGGAGAAAAAAATGGAAATCTTACTTAAAGAAGAAATTGGGGGCCGAACCCTGAGCATCCAGACCGACAAAGTTGCCAAACAGGCATCGGGATCGGTTGTGGTTCAATATGAAGATACGATTGTCCTGGTTACCGCTGTTGCGGCCCATGAAGTCAGGATCTCGGATTTCTTACCCCTGACAGTTGAATATCAAGAAAAAATTTATGCTGCCGGCCGGATCCCCGGCAACTACTTCCGTCGCGAAATCGGGCGACCCAGTGAAAAGGAAACCTTAACGGCCCGGCTGATCGACCGACCGATCCGGCCCCTGTTCCCCAAAGAATGGCGCTACGAAACCCAGGTAATTGCAACCGTGCTATCCATGGACCAGGAAAATGACCCGGATACGCTGGCAATGATCGGCGCTTCGGCGGCCTTGGAGCTATCCGACATACCCTTTGCCGGACCAATCGCCTGTGTGCGCGTGGGTCGCGTTGACGGCCAGTTGATGATCAATCCGTCAACTTCGGAATTAGAAGAGGGCGATATCAATATTATTGTAGCGGGTTCCAAAACCGGTGTCGTGATGGTGGAAGGCGGCAGCGATGGGGTTAGTGAAGCGGATATGTTGGAAGCGATATTTTTCGGCCATCGGGAAATGCAGCCCCTGATTGATCTTCAGCTCAAATTAAAAGAATCCAAGGGGGCGCCCAAAAGGGATTTCACTCCACCGGAAAAAGATCCGGAGCTGGTCACGGCATTAAATGCGCAGGCTCCTGAGCGGATGCGCACAGCCATTCTGATCCCTGAGAAAACAAGCCGTCAGGATGCGCTGCGTGAACTCAAGGCAGAAATATTTGAGACTTTGGGCGAAGACTATATCGACCGCAAGACCGAAGTTTACGAAATACTTAAAGACATTCAGAAACAAATCTGCCGGGATCTTGTTTTGAAAGAAGACCGCCGGATCGATAATCGAAAATTCGACGAAATCCGACCCATAACCTGTGAGGTGGGTCTTTTGCCAAGACCTCACGGCAGTGCCCTTTTTACCCGGGGCGAAACCCAGGTGCTCGGTGTGCTGACCCTTGGCTCCGGACAGGATGAGCAGCGCGTTGAAACGCTATACGGTGAAGAATTTAGACCGTTTATGCTGCATTATAATTTCCCGCCGTACTCGGTGGGTGAAACCAGACGAATTTCCGGTCCCTCACGCCGGGATATCGGACATGGTGGACTTTCCACCCGAGCCATCGAAAAAATTCTACCGGATAAGGAAGCCTTTGATTATACCATTCGACTGGTTTCCGAGGTCCTCGAATCCAACGGCTCCTCATCCATGGGAACCGTATGCGCATGCTGTATGGCGCTGATGGACGGGGGGGTACCCATAAAAGCACCGGTAGCCGGCATTGCGATGGGCCTCGTAAAAGAAGATGACCAGGTGGTTATTCTTTCAGATATTCTGGGCGATGAAGATCACACCGGTGACATGGATTTCAAGGTCACCGGCACCGCAGACGGAATCACCGCTCTGCAAATGGACATCAAAATCCACGAACTTTCCAGGGACATCATGCAAAAAGCTTTGGAACAGGCCCGCCTGGGAAGGATTTATATCCTCAACAAAATGCTGGAAACCATTCAAGCGCCGCGCGAAGAAATCTCGCCATATGCGCCCACAATCAGTACGATCAAGATTAACCCGGATAAAATACGTGAGGTCATCGGCCCCGGAGGCAAAATAATCCGAGGTATTCAAAGTGAAACCAACACCAGCATCGAAATTGATGATTCCGGTTCGGTAAAAATTGCGGCCTACTCAAAGGAGGAAGGTGATGCCGCAATTAAGATGGTAGAGGACCTCACGCAGGAACCGGAAGTCGGCGCTATCTATGAGGGTAAAGTGGTCAAGATTACGGATTTTGGCGCATTTGTACAGATACTGCCGGGTACGGATGGTTTGGTGCATATCTCTCAACTTGCCAATCGACGCATAACCAAAGTATCGGATGTCGTCAAGGAGGGAGATAGCCTCAAAGTTAAAGTTTTAGAAATCAGCCGGGATGGGAAAATCCGGTTAAGCCACAAAGCTGTCCTGGAAGAAGAGCATGGACGTACCAGCCGATAAGACAGTTCTAAAAAATGGCATCCGGATTTTAACCAAGAAAATGCCCCATACACGGTCGGTTTCGATGGGGGTCTGGGTAAATGTCGGTGCCCGCGATGAAAATTTGTCTGAAAGCGGGCTTTCCCATTTTATCGAGCATATGATTTTTAAAGGCACCCGGCGCCGATCCGCATTTCAGATTGCCAAAGAATTTGACGCTATCGGCGGGCATACCAACGCGTTTACGACCATGGAAAACACCTGCTATCACGCCAAAGTGATGGACACGCATACCGAAACCATGGCCGATATCCTCTCCGATATTTTTTTAAATTCAAGCTTTGATCCCTTAGAAGTCGAAAAAGAGCGCCCGGTCATTCTTCAGGAAATCGGAATGGTTGAAGACAGCCCCGATGAATATGTCCACCTGCTGTCGGGCAAGAACTTTTGGGGCGACAACCCATTAGGGCGCTCGATACTTGGCAACCCGGAAAATATCATCCGGTTCGATGCTGATCTGATTAAAAAATTTTTTCATCGTCTGTATCAACCCGATCGCATTGTGATTTCTGTTGCCGGTAATGTGGAGCATGCAAGCATAACCGACCGGGTGGGGCCGGCTTTTGAATCCATCCGGCCGGGAAACGGAATTGCCGAACGCCTCGCTCCCCCGGGCCAATCTCTTGTAGATCTGAACTACCGCGAGCTTGAGCAGGTTCACATCTGCCTGGGAACACCGGGATTGTCGATTACCGATCCTCGACGATACGCCTATTCGCTGCTCAACACGATCCTGGGCGGCAACATGAGTTCCCGGCTCTTTCAGGAAATTAGAGAAAAAAGAGGGCTGGCCTATACGGTGTACTCCTTTGTTACCTCCCATGTGGATACCGGAATGTTTGGTATCTATTTTGCGGTTGATCCCAAACGGGCGCTGGCAACCACGGAACTGGTCCTGAATGAAATACACAAAATAAGAAATGAGGCTGTGGCTGCCGCCGAACTCCAAGGCGCCGTAGAATACACCAAAGGCAGTCTCTTGCTGGCATCAGAGAGCAATGATAATCAGATGGTCCGCAGTGCCCAAAACGAGATCCATTTTAACCGCGACATAGCCCTGCAGGAGGTTATTGAAAAGGTTGAATCGGTTACGATAGCGGAAATTTTGGACCTGGCCCAAAGCATTTTTGAGAAAAAAAAGATGGTTTTAACGATGCTGGGCCCGGTTCAAGATAAGAAGCCATTTGAGGATCTTCTCTACACCTAGCTCAATTGTTTAAGGGAGCGGGGTCATAATCTTGAGGCTACATTGAGGTGTCGGGTGTCAGGTATCAGAATTGAACGAAGTGAAATTCCGCCGGGTCGGATGCTGAACACTGAAACCTGACACCAGACACCTAACGGTTCCTAACACCTGAACACTGAAACCTGACACCATAAAATAATGAGCTCTTCCCCCGTCCTTAAAATTGTGCGCCTGCGTCCGGATACAGATTCAGATATTCCGCTGCCGCGCTACATGACCTCTCAATCGGCAGGGATGGATCTGTGTGCCGCCATAAAAGAAGATCTGATTCTGAACACAGGCGAACTCATCCTGATTCCCACCGGTTTTGCCATCGCGCTTCCAGAGGGATTTGAAGCCCAGATTCGGCCGCGCAGCGGATTGGCGATAAAACATGGTATCGGATTGATTAATTCGCCCGGAACCATCGATACCGATTACCGCGGGGAAATAAAAATCGCGGTCATCAATCTGGGCGGTAAACCATACACGTTTCGGCGCGGAGACCGGATTGCCCAGATGGTCATTAAAAAAACATATTTTGCCAGACTTGAGATCGTGGAGGAGCTTGACGAAACCAAACGCAACACCGGTGGATTCGGACATACGGGTAAATAAGGTTAATAGGTTGAGCGCCTTGTTCTGTTAGCCCGTTAGCCGGTAAAAAATAAACATAGGTATTTTCCCTATTTAAACGGGCCCAACGGGCTTAACCTTAAATCATGAAACTTAAATTACAGAGAGCCCGACAGTGCGCCGACTATAACCTGGCCGTCTGCGTATTGGCCAGCGGCAGCAAGGGCAACGCCATTTATATTTCAGACGGCTTTAGCGCCATTCTGGTGGATGCGGGCCTTTCCGGTATTGAAATTAAACGCCGGCTAAAGTCCCGCGGGCTGAACCCCAATGACCTCGACGCCATTCTGGTTACCCATGAACACAGTGATCATATCCAGGCCGTCGGCGTACTTTCCCGCCAGTTAAAGCTGCCGGTATATCTTAACCGCAAGATTGAAAAAAAAGCATCGATCGGCAACTCCTTTCACGAGATCCGGACCTTCCAATGCGGTTCAGCCTTTCAGATCAACAATTTGGTCGTACAGCCCTTTGCAATATCCCATGATGCCGCCAACCCGGTGGGTTTTACAATTGGACAAAATGGCAAGCGCATCGGTCTGGCAACAGACCTAGGTACCATCACGCCATTGGTAAAAGCAAATCTGAAAGACTGCCACTTACTCATCATCGAAGCCAACCATGATTCGGATATGCTGGTAAAGGGACCCTACCCATGGCCGCTAAAGCAGCGGATCCAAAGCCGTATCGGGCACCTTTCCAATGAACAGTCAAAAAATTTGCTAATGGCGTTACAGCATCGCGGCCTTGAGCATGTCATCTTGGCGCATTTAAGTGAAACCAACAATACCCCTCAAAAAGTGTTGGATGAGGTTTCCAAAGCCCTTACCCTTTGCAAACCCCGTTTGACGGTCGCCAGCCAGAACCGCTGCGGAGAAATATTGTACCTTAAATAGCATCCGCCTCTCCAGGATCCAACAACAATATTTTCGGTTTTGATCTAATTGACATCGGGCCCAAATTAAGATATTTCCCAATTAGCTATCCGACATTCCGCTGTGTTTATCCAGATCGTTTCATGCAAAATTAATGGAAGGCATCATAAATGAAATGCCCCAGTTGCCAATTTGAAATCCGTGACGGGGTAAAGTTCTGTGCAGAATGTGGAACTCAGCTCGAGTTAGAGTGCACAAATTGTGGCGCTAAAATTTCTTATGGGGAAAAATTTTGCAGTAAATGTGGTCATCATTTAGTGCCGCCGCCCGAACCCATCCATAAAGCCCGCTCCATCGATGAAAGATTCGACAGAATTCGGCGTTATCTCCCTAAAGGCATAACTGAGAAGATTCTATCAGAGAAGAATAAGATTGAAGGTGAGCGCAAACAGGTTTCTGTCATGTTCTGCGATATGGTGGGGTTTACGGCTCTGGTCGAACGTCTCGGTCCCGAAAAGGCTTATTCGATCATGGACCAGATCTACGAAATACTCATTCACAATGTCCACGATTATGAGGGCAGCGTCAATGATATGACTGGAGATGGTATAATGGCGCTTTTTGGAGCTCCGATTGCTCTGGAAGGCGCCCCGCAACGCGCCCTTCGATCCGCCCTGTCGATCCACCGTGAGATCGCCAATTTTAATAACCAAAATCGGGAGATAACGCCCATCAAGATGCGAATCGGGATTCACACCGGGCCGGTGGTCGTGGGTACTCTGGGCAATGATCTGCGCGTTGAGTTCAAGGCTGTGGGCAACACCGTAAATTTAGCCTCCCGGATGGAGCAGTTGGCCGAGCCGGGGACAACCTATGTGACCGAGCGCACCTTCAAGCTAACCGAAGGGCTCTTTCGGTTTGCCTCCCTTGGGCAACAAAAGGTCAAAGGCAAAGAAAAGCCGGTCTCAATTTATAAAGTCCTGGCTGCGAAAGAAGATGTATACCGCCAGCGTCTGGGATCTGAACGCATGATCTACTCCGAGTTGGTCGGGAGGGAAAATGAGCTTGACCGCTTGGAGCTTCAGGTAATGAAAGCGATCAATGGTGAGGGCTCGATTGTCAATATTATCGGTGAAGCCGGTATTGGCAAATCGAGGCTTGTTGCTGAGCTCAAGGGCCGGCAGGTGATGAAGCGTGTTAATCTCCTCGAGGGAAGATCAACCTCAATCGGGGGGAATTTAAGTTATCACCCGATTATAGATTTTTTAAAACAATGGGCCGGCATACGGGAGGATGAAAGCAGTGACCCGGCATTCAGAAAACTGGAGACGGCTGTTTGGAATGTGTATCCCGAAGAGGCGGATGAAATCCTTCCATTTGTGGCAACCCTGATGGGCATGAAGCTTTCAGGCCGGCATGCCGACCGGATTAAGGGTATCGAGGGCGAGTCCCTTGAGAAGCTGATCCTGAAAAACATCCGGGACCTTGTCATCAAGGCCGCCTCGCTGGGTCCATTGGTAATTGCGATTGAAGATCTGCACTGGGCCGACACGAGTTCTATTGCGCTTATGGAAACGTTATTCCGTCTGGCAGAGACACAGCGGATTCTTTTTCTCAATATATTTCGTCCCGGTCATAAGATGACGAGCGACCGCATAATGGAAACCCTAAAAGAAAGACTGCCGAATCATTGTGTCGATATCGTGCTGGAACCCTTGAATGACCAGATGAGCAAAGCCTTGATCGAAAATATGATGAAGACCGAGGCATTACCGCGCAACATTATGGATAAAATTATTCAACGTGCCGACGGCAATCCTTTTTTCATTGAGG